>CAKPPA010000068.1 GCA_934177025.1 uncultured Clostridia bacterium | reverse complement strand
TAACGTCAACAATATGGAAACGATTCAAGCCATTGTGGAAGCGGGAATGGAAACGCGCTCCCCGCTGATTTTGCAAGTCAGCCAAGGCGCACGGAAATACGCAAATCCCGTGTATTTAAAAAAATTGTACGAGGCTGCGGTTTTGGAAAGCGATTTGCCGATCGTAATGCACCTCGACCACGGGGATAGTTTTGAAATTTGCAAAAACTGCGTGGACAACGGGTTTACTTCCGTTATGATCGATGCAAGCGCACTGCCGTTTGAGGAAAACATCGCCTTAACCAAAAAAGTCGTGGATTACGCGCACGACAGAGGCGTTGTGGTCGAAGGCGAATTAGGTCGCCTTGCCGGAGTGGAGGAAAACGTCGTGAGCGAATACACGCAGTACACCGATCCGGCGCAAGTGGAGGAGTTTGTGTTCCGCACCAAGGTGGATAGCCTTGCCATTGCCATCGGAACGTCGCACGGCGCATTTAAGTTTAAAGGCACCCCGAAATTGAGATTCGACATTTTGGAAGACGTAATGAAAAAAGTGCCGAATTTCCCAATCGTGTTACACGGAGCGTCCAGCGTCCCGCAGGAATACGTGGAACTGATTGAACAATACGGCGGTCGCATGCAAGGCGCACAAGGCATTCCGGAGGAATTTTTGCGGAAAGCGGCGGAAATGGCGGTTTGCAAAATTAACATCGACAGCGACATTCGCTTGGCGTTTACCGCAACGGTACGCAAATATTTGGCGGATAACCCAACGCATTTCGATCCTCGGGCCGGCGCGCGCTGCCATTAAGGAAATGATTAAACACAAAATCATTCACGTTTTGGGAAGCGACAACAAAATTTAAGCGTTTCCGCTTTTTAGGCAAAGCCGAAGTTTTCGGCTTTGCCTTTTTTTTACGCCGCCTGCCGTTACAAGTTTTTGTAACCTTGCTTCGCCGCTCCCCTCGATTTACTTCACACACCCCTCGCTTCGAACGGACAGCATCGATTCCGAATTTTTCCTTTTTTACAAAAAAAAGCGGATTCGCCTCGCTTTTTTGTTATCCCTAAATTCTTTTTGAAATTCTATAAATTATCAACATCGAAGTTGATGCCAAAAACCTCATAAATTTCTGCAAGTTCCTCGTTTGTATCATGCGGATGCCATGTAGAAATTACATCTTGAATAGCTGTCAATGCATTCCCATACCCTAAAAAACTCCTTCTTTAAAAATACGGTCTTCGCCCTTCTCTTTTTTTATTTCTTCTTTTAATTCTTTCGTCTCTGTTAATAGTCTTTCAATAATTTCTTTTAACAACCTATAATCATTTTCTACTTTCATCTTTCAAGTACTCCTCAATAATTTTAATCACTCTCCAAAAAGAATATCACATAACTCCGCATATTTTTTCCATATATTGCAATTAGAATATCTTGCGGTCGCTTTCTTTATTTCCGTATAATACCACTTTTCTTTTTCATATGGTCTATTAAAACGCTCCCATATTTTCTGCCCAACTTTTGAAAAATCATCACAAATGCTTAATAGATTGGATAGTTTATCCGCCAAAACACACATAACGATTTCTTTTTCACAATCCTGCAAATGATTGATTGTCTCCTGTTTTCGTTCTTCCCAGCTTTTACTTTTGTCTTCACTTTCGGCAGCAACAAGACTTGCTATTTTTTCACCGAAATTTTCTTTTATTTCTTCAAAGGTGGTATCCGTATCTTCTAATATATCATGAAGAATACCGGCGGCGATTACTTCATCCGTACAGCTTTCCGCCGTGAGAATTTGCATGACTTCGACAGGATGAACTATATAAGGCGTTTCCGTTCCTTTCCTCTTTTGTCCGTTATGTCTAATAACAGCAAATTCTATTGCCCTATGTATCAAAAGTAAATCACGCATAATTCAATCCCCCAAATGCGACGCCCACGATTTTTCCTTTGCCGAATTGCCGAACGCCCATTTCTTACCATTTTCAAGTTTCTCTCGCGCGTATTCTTCATCCAGCGTTCCGTCACGATTAAAAAGTTCGCGCATTCCGTCCATATATTCAGGTTTGGACACAATGCCCCACTCTTTGCAAAGTTTCGCGATTTTTTCGTCTATCACGGAAAGCGGAACATCAAAATGCTGTTGATCCAGCTCATCAACCCAATACATGTCACTCCTCTTTAAATTCCAACACATGTCACTTCTCCTTAAATTTCGCTATACTTCGAACGTTTTAGTACCTTGCAATAAATCTACTTGTCATGATGCTAAAATTACATTAAAAATTCATTGTCAATTTCAAAATCGATGCCGTACTTTTGGTACACCTTTTGATAATCCGCCTCGGTATCACACGGATGCCACGCCATAATCGTTCGCTTGATTGATGACAATGCTTGCGCAAGCCCCAGCAACCAATAAAATGCTTCCTTACGCTTTTCCAAGTTTGTTTCCGACTTGTAAATTTGCTTTTGCGCATAAGTTTCCTTTTTTAACTGCTCAATAACATCAATTAGCATTTCATTTTTTTCGTTCATTTCACATCTCCTCTGCTTCTTGCAACCATCTTGTTGCCTCTTTTATTTCCTTTTTCCAAATTTGTCCTTTTTACAACAAAGGCAGTCGTTTGACTGCCTTTTTAAAAACTGTTTTTTTAACTATCCTTTTTTGAATTTTCCTGATGATTCACAAAGCCGCAGTATTCGCAAGTGCCGGAATTCCCTACCATGCGAATCGCACCGCCGCAATTCGGGCATTTTACCGTGTAAACGTTCCCCGTCATTTCGTTTAAGGTTTTATCCACGTCGCGATACTGCCGGAACGGCACGAGATAGCGATCCTCCGCAATGGAAAAATTCGTTAAGTAGCGTTGATTGATCAGCCAGCGCACGTCCTTTAGCACCTGCTCCGATTGTTTGCCCGTTGCCCGTGCCAAGCCTTCCACGTCGTAAACGCCGTCCACCGTAATCATTTCCACCAAGTGCTGCATGTTTTTTTTCGACGCATAGCCAATCCAAACAATCGGCATGCCGTAAAAACCGCCGACCACCATCGGCACGGTGAACGCCATTGTCCACGTGTAGCCTTTGGAAAGGAAAACGATGAGTAACGGGATCCCCGCAACAAAGCAAACGGAAAGGAGAATCCCCCAAAACAGATATTTTTGTGTCGTCTTTTTTAAGGTACGTTTCATACGTCCTCCATCATAATCGAAAGAATTTCGCGATCGGTATCCTTCATGCCGCAAGCAGCCATTCTGCCAACCGCTTTAATTGTGTCGTCGATATCCGCCTTCAAAATGCCGCTGTGCGCGTCGTAACAAACGTTGTCCTTCGCCAAAAAGTAAGCATTGATGGCACAGTCCAACCCGCAAAGAATTTTTGCGGCGCAACTCGGTTTTGCACCGTCGCACACGACGCCGATATCATCCGCCAACGTGTTTTGAATAATCATTTTGATTTGCGCGACTTCCATTTCCTCCAAAAAGCCGACGCCCGCCATACTTGCGCAGGTGGACGAAACCGCCCCGCAAAACGCCGAAAGCCTGCCGATGTAGTTTTTTTGGTAAATCGTCAGTAGGTTGGCAAACACCAACGCACGATACAGGCGAATTTCGCCGTAATCGTTTTCCCGTGCGTAAACAATGAGCGGAACGCTGGTGGCAATGCCTTGATTGCCGCTCCCTGAATTCGTTACCACGGGTTTGGTGCAGCCGCTCATACGGGCTTCGCTTGCTGCCGTGGTGTAGGCACGCATTTTGGTAAAAACGTTATCCTCCCCATAGCGCAACACCGTTTTGCCGATATGCACGCCGTACGTACCTTTGAGTCCCTCCTCGGCAATGGCAACGTTGTAATTGATTTGCCGATCCAGCATGTCCTTTACGTCGGCAATGCTGACTTCCTTTGCAAACTCGTAAATCGTTTCGAAATTCAAGCAACTGCGATCCGTCAACGTTGCGGCAGCAACTTCCTTCCGCCGATCCGTTACCACCTTGCCGTTTTTTTCCTCGTACACAATGTGATCGTGAAAATCCCTGACTTCCACTTTCGCACTGTTTTTGCCCTTTGTCACCGTTACAATGATATGCAACGTATGCGGCGTGTCCAACAAGGAAATTTTGCAAAAATCCGTAGCGATTAACTCCTGCGTTTTTTGAATGTCCTCCGCCGTGACGTGCCCCAAAACCTGCAGCCCGAGCGCACTGTCGCCGCCGACAACGCCGATTACCGCACCGGCTTTCATCCCCGTAAGGTTACCCGTGTTCGGCACGACCACGCATTTGACGTTTTTAAAAATGTTTCCGCTGCATTCCACCTGCACGCTGTCCGGAAATTCGTCCAACAGTTCCCTCGCGCGTGCCGCGGCGTACGCAACCGCAATCGGTTCGGTACACCCTAACGCCGGAACCAACTCCTCTTTCAGGATGCCGATATATTCCTCGTAAACTTCTTTCGTAACGGACATAATGCCTCCATTGATTTGCAAGTATGTGTTTATTATAACAAAATTGATTTCAAAAATCAATCATTCGAATTTCAATGATTTCGACAAGTTTTTTCGGGGGACGGTTTTTTCCGAAACCGCTTGCGTTTTTCCCCCTTTTTTTGCTTTGTTTTTTAAAAAAATCCCCGACTTTTGCCCCGAAAACCAAAAACATTTTTTCCCCGCCGAAAAAGATAAAAAAACTGTTACGAAACGATTGACAAAAGTAACGGAATCCCTATAATTTAGATTGCGTTGTTTAGTAAATTTAAACTAAAAGTTTACTTTTACGAAACCAAAAGGCAAAAAAGGAGGAAGCATGGATCTCGGAAACAAAATCAAATTGCTGCGGCTGAAAAATCGCTTGACGCAAGGCGAACTGGCGGACCGCTGCGAACTGACGAAAGGCTTTATTTCGCAGGTCGAAAACAACCTGACCAGCCCTTCAATCGCCACTTTGGAGGACATCGTTACCGCACTTGGAAGCACGCTGAAGGAACTGTTCAACGACGACGGCAACGAAAAAGTCGTGTTTGCCAAGGACGATTATTTTCAAAAAAACAACGGCACTTCCACTTTGACGTGGTTAGTGACCAACAGCCAAAAAAACGAAATGGAACCGATTTTGGTCGAATTGGACGCGGGAGCGCAAACCGAACAGGATCAGCCGCACGAAGGAGAGGAATTCGGGTACGTGCTGGAGGGGAAACTGAGCCTCGTCCTCGGCGAAACGCGCTACCGATGCAAAAAAGGCGATGCGTTTTACTTCCCGTCGGACAAAGTGCATTTTATTGAAAACGACGGCACCAAAACGGCAAAGTTTTTGTGGATTTCAAGCCCACCGAATTTTTAACAGAGGAGAAATTTTATGAAAGGCGATAAAATCATTGAAATTTTAAACGTCACGAAAATGTTCGACCGCTCGCAGGATGCCGCGGTGGACAACATTTCGCTCGACATCCGCGAAGGCGAATTCGTTACCCTTTTAGGCCCGTCCGGTTGCGGAAAAACCACTACGCTTCGAATGATTGCGGGGTTCGAAATGCCTACGTCGGGGCAAATTCTGTTAAACGGGAAGGACATTACCACCATTCCCCCGCACTTGCGCCCGATTAACACCGTGTTTCAAAAATACGCACTGTTCCCGCACCTCAACGTTTACAACAACATCGCGTTCGGACTGAAGTTGAAAAAAGTGCCGACGGAAGTGACCGATCGCAAAGGCAACACCGTAACGAAAATGAAGCACTTGGACAAGGCGATTATCGACAGCAAAGTGCGTGCCGTGTTAAAAATGGTGGACTTGTCCGACTACGAAAATCGTGACGTCAACAGCCTGTCCGGCGGGCAACAACAAAGGGTTGCCATTGCGCGCGCACTCGTCAACGAACCGAAAGTGCTGCTTTTGGACGAACCGCTCGGCGCGTTGGACTTAAAAATGCGGCAGGACATGCAGTTGGAACTGAAGGAAATG
>CAKPPA010000067.1 GCA_934177025.1 uncultured Clostridia bacterium | reverse complement strand
GATTACTAACTTTTTTATTGCTAGCGTTTTTTTATTACTAACGTTCTTCTTATTACTAACTTTCTTTTGTTACTAGCGTTCTTTTATTGCTGACGTTTTTTTATTACTAACATCGTTACTAGCGTTATTCGTCTTACTAACATTCTTTATATTACAAACGTTCCTTGTCCTTTTTTGTACTTTTTCTTTAACTTTTCAGGTATTCTTTTCGTTTTACCTTTCTTGTCTTTTCGTTTACCCTTTTGATTCATTCCTTTCGTTTACCCTTTTCATCGTTCCATCGTTTTTAATCTGTTTTATTTTTTCAACCGTTTTGTTTTACTTTTTTTGTTTACCCTTTTCTTGTATTCCTTTCGTTTTACCTTTCTAAATCCTTTTTTATTCTTTTCTTTTATCTTTCTCTTGTTTTTTCTTAACCTTTTTTAATTTTTTCGTTTAACCTTTTTCTTAACCTTGTTTATCTTTTTGTTGCAGTCCTTTCGTTTTACTTCTTTTCGTGTCTTTTTAATTCTTTTCTTATCCTTTTTTGTGGTTATTTCGTTTCATCTTTTTCCCTGTCCTTATGTATGTTTTTCCTAAAAACAGGATACCGTAGGGGAGTTTTGTTAGCAGAGTCCGTTTACGGGGAAAATAAAACTTTGCTTTTACAAAAAGTTTTTCAAAAAAGGAACCGCCTTTGGACAGATTTTTGTACCCGCAAAAGGATTCTCTTATACGCGGTGTGGAGGCATAAGGGGCAAAAGGACTTATTTCCCGAGAATGTTTTCAACGTGAGTAGTAAGGGGTTTTTAGTTTTTTTGTATAAACGAAGGGGTGCTTCTTTTTTCAATAGAACCCGTTTGCGGGGAAGATAAAACTTTCGCTTTCGGTTGTTTGGGGGCAAAAACTATGGTACAATAATTGCAACGTTATGAAAAAATATTATTCTGTTACAAAAGACTACGCACGAGTCAAAAATCCGAAAATACTGTATCACATAGTAAAGCCTTTTGTGCGGTTGGCGCGCAAAAAGGTGGAGTGGAAGGGCGACCTTACGGTGGAGGAACCTGTTGTTTTCATTGCCAACCATTCCAAGGCGTTCAGTCCGTTGGCTGCGGCATTGGATTTTCCTTTTCCGTTCCGTCCGTGGGTGGATGCCGGCGTGTTGTTTTACAAAACCTGCCCGAAGTACATTTTTGAAAACTTTTTTCCGCCGAAAGGTAAAATTAAGTTTTTTCGAAAAATTACGTGTTTTTTTGCCGCATTGATTTTGGTGCCGCTGTTACGCGGGCAGGAATCGATTCCGGTGTTTCGGGACGTTCGCATTAAAAAAACGTTTACAAAAACCTTGCAAACGCTGGAGGAACAAAAAAATATTATTATTTTTCCGGAATGCGAAAAAAAATACTCCCGCTACATTAACGAACTGAATGCGGGGTTCGTGTCGGTGGCACGCCTGTATTATGAAAAAACCGGCAAAATTTTGCGGTTTTGTCCGGTGTACGTTGCACCGCAACTCAACGTGTTTCAAACGGGCACGCCGATTGCCTACGATCCGTCCGAACCTATGGTAACGCAAAAAAAACGCATCAGCACGTACTTGCGGGACGAGTTGGATCGCATTGCATCGGAATTGCCGGAGTTCGAGCCGATTCCGTTTATGGATTAACTTAAAGAAAACGTTTCGAGTGCCTTTCGGTTAAATCGCAATCCCATCATTATTTATCGGAGGAGCATTCCGCCTAGCCTAAGGGGAAAAGTGAATAGGCGAGGGACTGTAAATTACGTGTGCGAAGTAGCTGTAAATGTTTCGGGCTTTTTCAACGAAAGATTCAAATGCCGCTGTGCAAAAGTTTCGAAATTCCCTTATCCGCGTGAGTGGGGGCTACGTTCCTCCTTAGGGGGGCGGATGCGCCTAGCCTAGGGGGAAAAATTGCTTTAAGGTGCGGAATTTCTTTTTTTATGTAGAGACAGCCTCTTTTCAGGGGCTGCCTTTTCCTTACTTGGATGCAGATTTGTTACTGCAATTACTCGTTTTGGATTTCGACTTACTGTTCGAAGCCTTACCTGCACTTTGTTTTTGTGCTGCCATTTGCGGATTCCTCCTTCAACAAATTTTTTTCGGCAGAGCCGATCGGAATGTAATTCGGCATCAGCCGACCTTACATTAGTAGTTTTTTCCTTTTTTTCGCCTTCTATGCAAGGAATTCGGAATTTTCCGTAATTTTGCCCTAACTCGCCGAAAATATGATACAATAAAAGTTATGAAAGTCAGAATTCCGAAGGAAAAGGGAAAACCTTATTCCAAAAAACTAGTATCCAAATTTATCCGCTTCGACAAGGAACTCAAGGGCAAACTTGTGTCCTTTCCCGTCGAGCGGTTGGACAATCAATTCCGCGGGGTGGGCAAAGCCCTCGGGCAACCGATTTTAACGGATTACGTGTTGCCGAACGAAACCGTGGAAGTCAAAATCGAAAGCGAAAACGAAGGGGTGTTGTACGGGCGGTTGTGTAACGTCGTAACGCCGTCGCCGCATCGCACCACGCCGCTTTGCCCGTATTTTTACCGTTGCGGCAATTGCAACCTGCAATTTGCGGAGTATTCCGAGCAGTTGAAATGGAAAACGGACTTAGTGCGGAACGCCCTTGCCGACGTGCTACTGGGTTGCGCCGTGGAAGATTGCGTAGGTCCGTACTATCCGTACCGCTACCGCAACAAAATTCATTTGGCGTTTTCCTTCCGCAAGGGCAAAATTGCCGTCGGATTTTTTGAGGAAAATTCCAAAAGAGTCGTGGACATCAATTCGTGCGTGTTGCACGACGCATGGGCGCAAAAACTGATTGCGACGGTAAAAAAATATATTTCGAAATTCCGCATTCCGATTTACGATCCGCAAACGCAAACAGGGGCGTTGCGTTACATTACGGCACGCTACCTTAACGGGAACATTTTGGTTACGGTTGTCAGCGCGCAGTCCAAAATTATGGGCTTGCAATGGCTGTACAAGGAACTGAAAACAACGTTCGGGCAGGCGGGCTTGTGGCTCAACGTAAACCGCACGCAAACGAGCGCGGTGTACGGCGAAAACTTTACGCACGTCGACGGCTTAAAAAAATGCCGCGGCTCCCTTTTGGGCGTGGAATTTGAATTGGGTGTGAACAGCTTTTTCCAAGTGAACGAAAAAATTGCGGAAAAGGCGTACAAAAAAGCCGCAGAGGCAATGGGTACGGAAATCGACACGGTGGTAGATGCTTTTTCCGGCATCGGGTTGACCTCGCTCCTGTTCGCCAAAGCAGGCAAGTCCGTCATTTCCGTGGAAATTTCCGAGGAGGCCGTTGCCGAGGCGGAGCGGTTGGCAAAGCAAAACGGCCTGCAGGAAAAAATCGAATGCCTGTGCGGCGATTGCAACGAAATTTTGCCGGATTTGGATTTGTCGCAGGAGGTCGCCGTGTTTGTCGACCCGCCGCGCAAAGGGTGCGGCAACGGTACGTTGGATGCCATTCGGCGGATGCGTCCGAAGCGGATTTTGTACTTGTCCTGCAATCCGTTTTCGTTGGCGGAGGACTTGAAGGATTGGAAGGAGTATCAGCCGATTTTCGTGCAACCTTACGATATGTTCCCGCAAACAAAACACGTCGAAACGTTGGTGTGTTTGGAGCGAAAGTAAATTACGGTTGCCGACTGCGTTTGCCGCAGTCGGCATTTTGTTTGGAACGAGCGTAGTAATCCTGAAAAAACCGTTCAAAAATGAAGGGCAGTTTTTTGCTTTTTTGCAAAAGAACGCTAAGTTTTTCGGAAAAAAGGCAAAATTGCAAATTTTTCGTCGCTCGAAACGGAAAAAAGGCAAAAAATACGCAAATCGGAAAGGAAAATCTAAAAATTTATCCTTTTTCCTTAAAATTTACAAATTTTAGTTTTTACAGAAAGATTGACATAAAAAAACATTCAAATTATAATAAAATTATCCTTTTAAGGTAAGGAAACTCTACCGAGGAAAAAGGAGGAGAACTCCTTTCTTTTAACGAAAACGAAGAGATTTCGCAAAAGCACGGCGATTTTAAAAGGGAAGGCGACAGGCACACGCATCGAAACACGGTCACGTGGGTACGAAAGCGACAACAAAAACCGTAAGCCGTTCGCAACGAAACAAGGCGCGAACATTCCTTTTAAAAAAACGTGCAGCGAAGTGCGACGTAATGAAAATCCGTTTGCGTACTTTCGGACTTCAGGGTTCGTGACAAACGGACAAGCGCAAGCAACGCTGTTTTCAATACGCCGTAGGTAAAGCGGCACTACGAACCTCTTTCCATTTTTTAACGGCAAAGCCGTAAAAGTTTTCCTTTTTCGACTCGGTTTGTCGGACGAATTTTTTGAAATTGTTCGGAGCGAAAACGCAACGCATTTTTTTGTTGAGTGGCGAAACAGCTCGCCCTTTTTTCAAGAAGCAATTTCGAACCAATCCTTTTCCCATCCGAAACCGATTTTGAATTTTGAGTTTTTTACAAAAGTTTTTTTCATTACGTTACAAAGGTGTTTAGTTGGAGGTCGTAACATGAGAGTCGAAGAGTTAAAAAATTTATCGCCGGAGGCTTTGAAGGAAAAAATTCCGTTCATTACCGACGAAATGTGGGTCGGATTTAAATTCGACGACGTTCGGGCAATGGCAAAGGCTTTGGGCGTGCAGTCGCCGTCCTCGAAAAAAAAGGGACAAAATATCGAGGAAATGCGGATGATTGCAAAAGGGGAAATGGAGCCGAAGTTAAAAAAGGAAAAACCGGGCGGCAAAAAGAAACTCGCCTTGGATCAGTTGGATCGACTGGACAGCAAATTCGTGCAACCGCAGTTCCCGACGCAACTTTTTCGTGAGGCCCCAAAACTTTTGGACGACATTGCTCCTTCTTCGGACGACGACGAAAAACCAAACACTACTTTTACGGAATCCGCACCGATTGCACCGACGTCGGGCGAAACGTCGAGTTTCGAACCGCGGGAACAAACCTCGGAGCGGGAAAAGATTTTTGTCAGTGGCATTTTGGAAGTAATGCAACGCGACCGTGAAAAAACCTACGGCTTTTTGCGGCGGGAAAACTGCGACTACGGCATGGAGGACGTGTACGTCGATCAATTGATTTCGCAGTACTCCCTGTGTTCCGGCGATGCCATCAGCGGCTTTGCGGTGCGTTACAAAGGCAGTTCGCCGAAACTGGTGTATATCGAGGAAGTCAACGGCAAAAAAGTGGCGTTGTTACGCGGCATGAAGCGTTTCGAAAAACTGACGGCGGATTTCCCTCGGGAACGCCTACGTTTGGAAACGGAAAATTCCAACGACTACTCCCTCCGTGCCATCGATTTGGTTGCGCCGTTAGGCAAAGGGCAACGTGGATTAATCGTTGCGGCACCGCGTACCGGCAAAACGACGTTACTGAAAAAAATCGCCACCGCCATTCGAACGAACAACCCCGAAACGCACGTCATGGTGGTGCTGGTCGACGAACGTCCCGAGGAAATTACGGATATGAAACGTTCGGTGGATGCGGAAATTTACTCCTCGTCCTGCGACAAAAAAAATGCAAACCACATTCACTTGGCGGAACTTGCCATCGAGCGTGCAAAACGGCTGGCGGAAAACAAAAAGGACGTCGTCGTGTTGTTCGATTCGCTCACACGCTTGGCGCGTGTGTACAACAAAGTGTCGGACGGCACGGGTAAAACGCTTTCCGGCGGTGTGGAAGCCACTGCGTTGGAAAAAGCGCGCGCGTTGTTTGCACAGGCACGAAACTTTGAGGAAGGCGGCAGCCTTACCATCCTAGCTACCTGCCTTGTGGACACGGGCAGCAAAATGGACGACATGATTTTTGAGGAAATGAAAGCCGTCGGCAACATGGAAATCGTGTTGGATCGTCGACTGTCGGAAAAACGTGTGTTCCCTGCAATCGACTTGTACAAATCCGGCACGCGCAACGACAACTTGTTGTTGTGTCCGGAGGAAGTGATTTGCGCTTCCCGCATCCGCAAAGTGTTGTCCAACGGCAACACGCAGGAGGAAACGGCAAGGTTTTTAAACGTGTTAACGCGTACCGCAAGCAATGCGGAGTTAATTCGAACCTTGTTGGAAAAACATGCGAAACGGGACGTAAC
>CAKPPA010000066.1 GCA_934177025.1 uncultured Clostridia bacterium | reverse complement strand
GCGCAAGTAAAAAACATCACCGTGTTAAACATCAACGATTTGAACAATGCGATTAAGCCGTCGGTCATCCCCGGGGACAAACTGATCCTTACCGTGCTGAAGGAAGGGAAGGAACAAGGGCAAGGTTTGGCGTATTTGCCGGACGGAACGATGATTGTCGTAGAAAACGGCAAGGATTTTATCGGGAAGGAAGCGGAAATTACCGTGACGACGAGTTTACAAACCAGTGCGGGGCGCATCATTTTCGGGAGAGTGCTGTAATCCCGTGCCTTTCGTTGGATAACGGAGTACCGAAAGCCGTTTTTTTGCGAAAAGCGAAAAACATCCTTTTGCCTTTACGGAACGTAATTTAAAAAGCGGAGTCCAAAATTTGCGGACTTCGCTTTTTTGTAAGCCCTCCCTTGTGCGAAAAACCTTACGCCGCCCCTACCTACGGCACGGGCGTTTTCCCTCACAAAAACTCCTTTCGATAAAAAACTTTTTTCGCCGCGGCTTAAGCCGTAAAAAAAACCTTTGAAAGCGCAAAACAGCCCCTTTGCTTTGTAAATATTCGGCAAATTGATATAGACAATTTCGTAAAAATGTATTAAAATAAAATACAGAAAATATTGTAATCGGAGGAATACAATGGCAGAATTGACATTTAAGCAAAAACAAGAGAAATACGCCGATATGATTGTGAAAATCGGCGCGGGTCTACGAGAAGGTCAACCTGTTCAAATCACCTGTCCTGTTTCGTGCGCGGACTTCGGACGTATCGTTGCGGAACGCGCGTTTAAAGCGGGCGCAAGCGACGTTGTGATGAACTGGGTGGATATTTATTTCAACAAAATCCGTTTTAACAACGCGGCAATCGAAGTTTTCCAAAACCCGCCGGAATTTTTGGCGGCGCAAAAAAAATGGCTTGTGGAAAGAGGCGCGGCGTTTATCGTCATCATTTCGGCGGATCCGCAAGTGTACATGGGCATGGATCCGAAAAAAATGCAGGCAAACGGCATGGCTACCCGCATGCAAATGCGTGAAATCAACAACAAAATGCCGGAATTCAACTGCACGCAAACCGCAGTGGCGGTTCCGCACCCTGTTTGGGCGGCAAAAGTGTTCCCGAACGATCCGGATGCAGTGAACAAACTGTGGGAAATGATTTTCAAATCCGTGCGCGTCGGCGATTACGACATTGTAAAAGCGTGGAAGGATCATCAGGAAGCGTTGGAAAAACGCACCAAAATCCTGAACGATATGCACTTCAAAACGTTAAAATATCACAACGACCTCGGAACGGATTTCCGCGTGGATTTGGCGGACGATCACGTTTGGCGCGGCGGCGCATCCGAAACGAAATACGCCAAGTACTACCCGAACGTGCCGACGGAGGAAGTGTTTACCGCGCCGGCGAAATTCTCCGCAAACGGAAAACTCGTGGCAACGATGCCGTTAGTCGAAGGCGGCGAAATTGTGGAAAACTTCTGGTTCGAATTTAAGGACGGCAAAGTTGTGGACTACAAGGCGGAGAAAGGTCAAAAAGCATTGGATGCCCTGCTGAACAACGGCGACGAAGGTTCGCGCTACCTTGGGGAAGTTGCACTCGTTCCGCACGACAGCCCGATTTCCAACATGCACACCCTGTTTTTGAACACGCTGTACGATGAAAACGCAAGCTGCCACTTTGCACTCGGCACGACGATTCCGGAAACCGTACAAGGCGGCAAAGGCTCGACGGATGCACAACTGAAAGAACACGGCGTAAACGTCAGCCGCGTACACGTGGACTTTATGATCGGCTCCAGCGACATGGATATTGTCGGCGTTACGGCGGACGGCAAAGAAGTGCAAATTTTCAAAAACGGCAACTGGGCAATTTAATTTTACACGGCATAAGGAGGAAATTATGGATATTCAAAAAATGAAAGAAAGCTATGCACGCGTCATCCTCGGCGCAGGTGTAGACCTGAAAGAAGGTCAATTAGTGTACATGACCTGCCCTGTAGATGCGGCGGATTTTGCAAAAATCGTTGCGGAACAGGCTTACAAAATGGGCGCAAAGGACGTTTACATCGACTGGAACGACACGGCGTTTAACAAAATTCGTTACTCGCACGCAAGCAACGAAACGTTGACGAACCCGCCGTCCTTCCGCTACGACCTGAGAAAACACTTTATCGACAACGGCGCAGCACTCATTACGTTGAACCTTGTTCGCACCGACGAATACGACGGCGTGGATCCGAAAAAAATTGCCATGGCAAACGGCGCAATGCAAGCATTGCTGGCACCGGCGAACAGATTTATGTTCCCGAACCAATGCACGTTTACTTCCGTGGTCATTCCGGATCAACAATGGGCGGACATCGTGTTCCCGAACGAACCGAACAACCTCGAAAAACTGTGGGAAAAAGTTGCAATCGCAACGCGCTCCAATTTGGACGACCCTGTCGCCAGCTGGAGAGCGCACCTGCAAAACATCCGTCGTTTGGGCGAAGAGTTGAAACAGTACAACTTCAAAAAACTGCACTACTTTAACTCCCTCGGAACGGATTTGACGTTCGAACTGCCGGAAGGCCACAAATGGACGGGCGGCGGAATCGCATTCCCGCAAAGCGGAAAAGTGTTTTTCCCGAACATTCCGACGGAGGAAATCTTTACCGCTCCGGATCGGTTGACGGTAAACGGAAAAGCCGTAGCAAGCATGCCGCTGGTGGAAAACGGAACGTTGATTGACGAATTTTGGTTTGAATTTAAGGACGGCAAAGTGGTAAACTTCGATGCGAAAAAAGGTTACGACACGTTGAAAGCCATCCTCGAAGCGGACGAAAACAGCAAATACTTGGGCGAAGCGGCGTTGGTGCAATACGACAGCCCGATTTCCAGCCTCAAAACGCTGTTCTACACGATTTTGTTCGACGAAAACGCAAGTTGCCACCTTGCACTCGGAAATGCTTACCCGAACTGCATTGACGGCAGCCGCGGACAATCGCCGGAATGGCTGTTGGAACACGGTTTGAACGTTAGCAAAACGCACGTGGACTTTATGATCGGTACCAAGGATTTGGCGATTGTAGGTACGGATGCGGACGGAAAGGAAACGTACATCTTTAAAGACGGCAACTGGGCAATTTAATTTAACTTAAAAAACGTAACAAAAAAGGCGAGATTCATTCTCGCCTTTTGTTTTTGTGGTTCGTCACGCTTGTTTGCGTTGAAAACGAATTTTTACACGAACGTTTTGAAAAGTTTTTCGTTCGTTATTTCCCCGGATGTCCGCCCGGATGACCACCCATAGCACCAGGGTGTCCGCCCATTGCGCCCGGATGACCGCTCATACCGCCGGCAGCACTCGGTTTGCCGCCCATAGCACCAGGGTGCCCTCTTTTCGGTTTTTGGCTTTCGAGATATTCCGCAAGGAATTTTTCATCCAACAATTTTGCAACGGTTTCCGCATCCGGTACGTCCGAAAGGCTCGTGCCGTAGTGTGCGAAGGTTACTTTGTTGTTTTCGTCCAAAAGAATTACCGCTTGCAATTGGTATTCCTCGCCTTCGCTTTTGCCGTGTTGGAAGCCTGCGGCACTGGATGCACGCAATTTCGGCATATCCTTCGGCGTTACCAACTGTTCCTTCACCAAAGCCGGCAACACAGCGAATTGTTTGTACAGTTTTTGCTCCGGATCCAAAATCAACGTGAACGGATACGAATCCTTTGCCACGTGTTCCTCCTTGAGCGTTTCCGGAGTGCTTTGCAACACGCAGTAAACGTCCGCATTTTGCGCCGCGAATTTTTCGATGTTCTTTTTGTAATCTTCCATATCCAACCGGCAGGTCGGGCAACCGTAGTAGCGCAGGAAGCTCAAAACCTTTTTCTTCCCTTGGGATGCTTGTTTCAGGGAAACGTTTTTGTCCCAAGCGGTGTTAAACGTAACGTCCTCCACCACATCGCCTGCTTCCACGCGATCGATAATGCGTTTGAAGCGACGCAAGCCTTCCTCCAGCAAGCTACGCGGGCAAGCAAGGTTCCAACGAATGTAGCCCTTTCCGCCCGGGCCGTAAACGTCGCCTTGCTCGATGATGATTTTCGATGCGGCACCGCAATCCCTTGCTAACTTATCCGAATCGGTGGTGTACGGCGAAACGTCGATCCATGCCAAATACGTGCCTTGCGGGATTTCGTACTTAATCAAAGGCAGGTTTTCGCTCAACCATTGTTTCAGGTACGCGAAGTTGCCGTCGATGTAAGCGCGGCATTCGTCCAGCCATTCCTCGCCTTCGTTGTAAGCGGCGATTACGGCTTCGATGGAAAGCGGGTTACCCGTTTCCGTGGCGTGTCCAGGCGAAACCATGTTTTTGTACTCCGGCTTGCTGAACACGATGTTTGCCACTTCCATCCCTGCCAAGTTAAAGGTTTTGGAAACGGACGTGCAAGTTACAATGTTGTAATCCGGACGCAACGTCGTCATCGGAATGTGTTTAACGCCGACACGCGTCAAATCCCCGTGGATTTCGTCGCAAAGTACGACAACGTCGTTTGCGTGGCAGATGTCCGCAACGCGCTCCAATTCCTCCTTCGTCCAAACACGGCCGACCGGATTGTGAGGGCTGCAGAACATTAGCACCTTGACGGAAGGATCCTTACAAAGTTCCTCCAAGTCCTCAAAATTAATATGCCAGCCTTTTTCGTCCTTCAACAATTGGTTGTAACGAATTTGGCGTTTTTCCGCACGCAACAGGTACATAAACGGAGAATAAACCGGCGTCATGATAATAACGCTGTCCCCCTCGACGGAGAATTTGCGCAAGCAATCGCGAATTCCGTCCATAACGCCGTGTTCCTTGTGAACGCGGTCAAAACTTACGTCCCAATTGAAACGCCGTTTGTACCAACCGGAAACCGCTTCCTTGTACTCCGGCGTGTAGATTGCGGTGTAGCCGTAAATCGGATGTTCCACGCGCTTTCTCAATGCGTCCACAATGGCAGGCGCAACCGGAAAATCCATATCCGCGATGGAAAACGCAAGCGAATTTTCATCAAACGCCACGCTGCCGTGACCGCCGGATTCCCATTTCGTGGAATGGGTGCCCTTTCGCGAAATGACTTTGTCAAAATCGTACTTCATAGTTTTTCCTCCAATACTCTGCGATGATCAGAAAATTTTATACATATTTTTATGTTCGCACGAATTCGGGATGACGAAGAATTCCCCATAATCCTGACAACCGAACGAACGGTAAAAATCCAAAACGTAATAGCGGGCATGGAACCAAACGAGTTCCGCGCCCTTTTGCTGCAACAATTCAAACCCTTTTTGAATCAGTGCCGTAGCATAACCGCGCTTGCGATAATCGGGATGCGTGCACATGCCTCGCATTTGATACTGCACGGTAAATTGCGGAAAATCCGCATTGCTCTTTTTTAAAAACGTTAAGCAACAAACGTTTTTGCCGTCCTCAAACACACCGAGATGAAACGCCTCCGGATCGTGATCCTCGGCGTACACGATGCTTTCCAAGCCCATTCCCGGGCGAAGTACGTCCCGACGGAGTTCGTAAATTTCCTCGGGGAGTGCAAACCTGATTTCCATAACGACATTATACCATAATCACTACTTTTTTTCAACGGAAAAATTTTTCATTTTAGCGTGAAAAACGTTGTTGCAGTTTTTTCAGTTTTTCGCTTAATGCTTCCTCTTCTGACTTTTTCGGGCTTTTTTGCGGTTTTTGCCCCGCACGCGGTTTCGGACTTGTTTTTGTTTTCAGTCCGTTCGGGTTTTGTTCCGTTTTCATCGTGAGCGAAATTTTGTTTTTTTGCAAGTCCACGTCCAAAACCTTGACCGTTACTTTGTCCCCGACTTTTAGCACTTCCGACGGATGACGAATGTAGCCGTCCGCAATTTGGGAAATGTGCACCAAGCCGTCCTGATGAACGCCGATGTCCACAAACACGCCGAAGTCGATGACGTTACGCACCGTGCCGACCAGTTCCATGCCCGGTTTTAAATCCTTAATGTCGAGCAAATCCTTTCGCAAAATCGGCTTCGGCAAACTGTCGCGCACGTCCCTCCCCGGTTTAAGTAATTCCGTTACGATGTCGTTTAACGTAGGCACACCCACGCCGCACCGCTCGGCAACCGCCGCTTCGCCTTCCGCCTCGATACGAATCGGAAGTTCCTTAATTTTGCCTTCCTTTACGTCCGCCAACGTGTACCCGAAATGCGTCAGCAACTTTTTCGTTGCCTCGTAGG
>CAKPPA010000065.1 GCA_934177025.1 uncultured Clostridia bacterium | reverse complement strand
CTTGCGCAAAATGCGGGCAACCATACCACGTCGACACGCTAAACGGCAAAACCGTTTGCGAAAAATGCGGCGGCGAACTGATTCAGCGTGCGGACGACACGGAAGCAACCGTGTCCAATCGCTTAAAAGTTTACGCGGATTCCTGCGAACCGTTGCTTGCCTTTTATCGAAACAAAGGCGTGCTTTACGAAGTAGACGCAAACGGATCCATTGCGGACGTGTTCGAAAAGATCACGGAAATTTTGGATCGGTTATGATCTATTTAAAAAGCAAAGAACAAATCGGATACATGCGTCAGGCGAACGAGATCGTAAGAGATACTCTGAATCTGGTGGAAGAACACATCAAACCCGGAGTATCTACTTACGAACTGAACGTTTTAGCGGACGAATATATCCGTCGCCGCAATGCGATTCCTTCGTTTTTGAATTACGAAGGGTATCCGGCGAGCATTTGCGTTTCCGTCGACGAGGAAGTCGTGCACGGAATTCCGAGTAAATCGCGAATTTTGCAGGAAGGGCAAATTGTCAGCGTCGACATCGGCAGCATTTTCAACGGCTGGCAAGGCGACGCCGCACGGACGTTTGCGGTAGGCAACATCAGTAAGGAAAAACAACAACTAATCGACGTTACGAAGCAAAGTTTTTTTGAGGCCGTGAAGGTAATCGGGCCGAATTCCCGCTTGGGGGACATCGGCAATGCGATTAGCAGTTACGTGGAACGTTTCGGCTACGGAGTGGTACGCGAACTGGTCGGGCACGGCATCGGCAGAGAAATGCATGAAAGTCCCGAGGTGCCGAACTACGGCAGGGCGGGACACGGGTTACGTTTGGAAAAAGGGCTGACCATCGCCATCGAACCGATGATTACGATGGGGCGACGGGAAGTCGTGTTTCTGCCGGACGGGTGGACCGTCAAAACGATGGACGGCAAACCCGCCGCACATTACGAAAACACGATCGCCATTGGCGAAAACGGCGTGGAAATCTTATCGCTGTAGGAGATTATGGATAGAAAAATCGAATTGGGTTCGGTAGTTTTTTCCAAAATGGGCAGGGATAAAAACGCGTATTACGTCGTCGTGGACATCCTCGACGAAAACACCGTGTTTATCTGTGACGGCGAAATCCGAAAACTATCCAACCCGAAAAAGAAAAGCGTAAAGCATTTGAGACCGAACGGAGTCGTGCTGGAAAGCATCGCCGAAAAAATCAAGGAACACAAAAAAGTGTTTGACAGCGAAGTAAAAAGTTCCTTGCGGTCGTTCAACGAACCATTGCAAAATAACGGAGGGAAAAATGTCAAAAAATGATGTCATTGAAGTGGAAGGAACCATCATCGAAGCATTGCGTAACGCAACGTTCGTGGTAAAACTTTCCAACGGTCACGTCATCACGGCGTACATTTCCGGAAAATTAAGGATGAACTACATCAAAATTTTGCCGGGCGACGCCGTAACGGTTGAAATGAGCCCGTACGATTTGACGAAAGGTCGAATCGTGTGGCGGAGTAAAAATTAAGGAGGCTACGGAAATGAAGGTAAGACCATCTGTGAAACCGATGTGCGACAAGTGCAAAATCATCAAAAGAAACGGTAAAGTTATGGTAATTTGTTCCAAGTATCCGAACCACAAACAGCGTCAGGGCTAAAACCCCTGAAAATACCTTAAAAACATTTCACTTTTTTAGCCGATTATGGTAAAATAAATAAATGTGTTTAAGGTTTCTGCCGGTTATAATCCCGTAGGGCGGCTGGACGGCCGCATTCCGATTTTTAGGCCGTCTAACCTGCGGGTTCGCATATACTACTAACTAAAAAAACAGGAAAAAATTCGGAGGTGCCAAATGGCTCGTATTTCTGGCGTAGATTTGCCAAGAGAAAAACGTGTTGAAATAGGCTTGACGTACATTTACGGAATCGGCCGCTCGTTGTCCACCAAAATTTTGGCTGAAACGGGCGTCAATCCGGATACTCGCGTCAAAGATTTAACGGAAAGCGACATCAGCAAACTCAGAGATTACATCGAAAAACATCTTCAAGTCGAAGGTGATTTGAGAAGGGAAGTTTCGCTGAATATCAAACGCATGATGGAAATCGGTTCCTACAGAGGAATCCGCCATCGCAAAGGATTGCCGGTAAGGGGACAATCCACGAAACAAAATGCTCGGACGAGAAAAGGTCCGAAGCGCACCGTTTCCCACGGTAAAAAAGCATAACAAGGAGGTAATGACAAATGGCAGTAAAGAAAGCGACGAAAAAGAAGAAAGATTTACGCCGCGTGGACAAAGGCGCAGCGCACATTCACGCATCGTTCAACAACACGATTGTTTGCATTACCGACACGAGCGGAAACGTTCTGTCCTGGTCGAGTGCCGGCAGTTTGGGATTCCGCGGATCGCGTAAAAGCACCGCTTATGCGGCGCAACAAGCGGCGGAAGTCGCAGCGCGCGGCGCAAGGGATTACGGCGTACGTAGTGTTGAAGTTTATGTAAAAGGTCCCGGTGCGGGACGCGAATCTGCAATTCGTGCATTGCAAACGGCAGAAATCGAAGTAACGTTGATTAAGGACGTTTCCCCGATTCCTCATAACGGTTGCCGTCCGCCGAAACGCAGAAGAGTGTAAGGGAGGTCGAAATTATGGCAAGATATACCAATGCGGACTGCCGCCTTTGCAGAAGAGAAGGTTGCAAACTTTTCCTGAAGGGTGACAGATGCTACACGAATAAATGTGCAATGGAACGCAGAGCCGTTGTTCCGGGACAACACGGTGCATCCCGTAAAAAAGTAACGGAGTACGGCACGCAGTTGCGTGAAAAACAAAAAGCAAAAAGAATTTACGGTTTGTTGGAAAAACAATTCCGCGGATACTACGTTCGTGCGGAACGTATGAAAGGGGTTACCGGTGACAACATGCTGTCCCTTTTGGAACGCCGCCTCGATAACGTTGTGTACCGGATGGGAATCGGTGCTTCCCGCTCGCAAGCGCGTCAAATCGTGAACCACGCATTAATTACCGTAAACGGCAAAACCGTAAACATCCCTTCCTACAGCGTCAGCGCAGGCGACGTGATCGCAGTGAAGGAAACGAAAACGGAAAAAGCGAATTTCAAAGAATTAAAACAAATGAAAAAGGCAACGAATCTTCCGAAATGGTTGGATTTCGAACCTTCGACTTTGACGGGAAAAATTTTGTCGTTGCCGCAAAGAGAAGATGTCGATTCGAACATTGAAGAGCATTTGATTGTAGAGTTGTATTCGAAGTAATATCGCGTTGCAATTTAACCCTGAAGGAGGAACAGTTGTCTTATGATGGAAATCGAAAAACCAAGAATGACTGTGGAAGAAAGCGCAGACGGTACGTATGCGAAAATTATCGTAGAGCCTTTGGAACGCGGATTCGGAATTACGCTGGGAAATGCAATGAGACGCGTGCTGTTGTCCGCATTGCCGGGCATCGCACCGGTCGGAATCAAAATCGACGGTGTGCAGCATGAGTTTTCGACCATCCCGGGCGTGAAAGAAGACGTAACCGAAATGATTTTAAACATCAAAATGCTCGCGCTGAAAACTTCCAACACCGATAAAGATTTCAGAAAAGTGCTCACAATCAACAAAAAAGGCCCGTGCTTGGTCACGGCGGGCGACATTGTGACGGATGCGGAAGTGGAAGTGCTGAATCCGGATTTGCCGCTTTGCACGCTGGGCAGCGACGGCCAGTTGAACATGGAAATTCACGTCGGCCGCGGCAGAGGATACGTTTCCGCCGATAAAAACAAGGAAATCAACAAGGAATTGAAACTGAACTATCCGATCGGCTTCATTCCTGTCGATTCGATTTACGCGCCGGTTAAAAAGGCGAACTACAACGTGGAAAGCGCACGTGTCGGACAAAGCATCGGTTTTGACAAACTGACGCTGGAAGTTACGACGAACGGCGCGTTTACGGGTAGGGAAATCGTCAGCTTGGCAGCGAAAATCATGCAGGAGCATATCGGCTTGTTTGTCAGCCTTTCGGATGCGATCGGAAGCATGGATATTCTGGTCAGCCGTGAGGAGGACAAACAGCAAAAAATCCGCGAAATGAACATCGACGATATGGATTTGTCCGTTCGTTCGTACAACTGCTTGAAACGTGCAGGCATCCAAACCGTGGAGGACTTGACGCGGAAAAGCGAGGAAGATATGCTGAAAGTACGGAATCTCGGACGGAAATCGTTGGACGAAGTGATTTCGAAACTCGAAAGTTACGGATTGTCGTTAAGAAACAAAGATGAATAGGAGGAAGATACCACATGCAGAATAAATTAGGCAAAGCAACCGATCAAAGGATGGCGTTGTTGAAAAATCAGGTATCCGCCCTTTTGTGGAATGGTAAATTGGAAACGACTTATGCTCGTGCAAAAGAAGTTCAAAAACTTGCGGAAAAATACGTTACGCTTGCCGTAAACACGTATGAAGATAACGTAAAAGTGTCGAAAACGGTTGTGGTGAAAGGCAAAGAAACCACGCGGGAAGTAACCAACGACGGCCCGAAAAAGCTCGCCGCAAGAAGAACCCTTATCGCGAATTTGAACGATTTACAGGAAACGAAGGGAGCGAAGGAATCGAGAACCGCTTACAAAGTCAGGACGCAGGATGTCAAACATCCTTTGATTGAAAAAATCTTTAACGTGTATGCGCCGAAATACGACGAACGCGCGAAAGAACTCGGTCAAAAAGGCGGCTACACGACCATTCACAAAATGGGGCCACGTGTCGGCGATGCAGCGGAAATGGCGATTATCGAAATGATTTAAGTAGAACAAACGCTTCTACTTGCGGAGACGGGGCAACCCGTCTCTTTGTTTTCGGAGGGAACATGAATGCGCCGCAGTATGTAATGGATTTTATCGAAAAACAGGGGTGGGCGGACGTTGCTTTCACTTTTGACGAAGGCGGCACCGTGCTGGTGTTGTTTCGCCCGTACTCGCCCTTATGCTACCCCGACGAGTGCGTTACCGTGGACGGGTACTACCTTGTTTCCAACGAAACGTATTTTTGGGGCAACGACTTAATTTCCTTTTTGCAGCAAAACGGAATCGCGGCGGAACGGGAAGCGGGCGGCTGGAAAGGCGCGGCGTTACGGACGGGCAAAACGGTGCAGGGATGGAACGGACTGACACTACACCCGCAGTTCGGCTCCTATTTTGTGCTGTGCGTGTTGCGGTTACGCGGCGTGTTTTGGGGCGAACCGCCGAAAACGGAAATTCCGATGTGTTGCGGTTGCGGGCGATGTCGGGAAGTTTGCTCGACGGGTGCCATCGGAAAGGACGGACTGCAAAAAACTTCCTGTTTGCGCTACGCACAGGAAAACGCCGTGAAGGACGAAACGCTACTGCGTTTGGCAGGAAAAAAACTACTCGGTTGCAGTGATTGTCAGGACGTTTGCCCACTCAATGCGCATCGCACCTTACCCGCCCCGCCGGAGTTATGCGACATTTTAAAGAAGGAGGGCTTGGCGGAACGCCTTGCCCGCCCCGAAGTGTTAAAGGTGCTCGGCAAATACATCGGTAAAAATTACGCACGCAAAAATATGCTTGCGACGCTGGCAAAATTCGCCGAGGAGAGGGAAAACCCCGTAAACAAGGGGAAAAAACCGTAAAAAAGCAGGAACCGTAGCGCAAGGATTACGGCGAATTGTTGCGTAAACAAGGGGAAACCCCGTAAAGCAGAAGGAAGTCAAGAGGTTTGTTCTTTTCGATTTTTTTACAAAAAAATTGGCGGAACCCCCTTGACTTTTTTTTACAACGTGCTACTATATATAGGCAGTTTATTTCTATTATGTGAAACAAACCACAATATATTGTGTTACCAACCGCAAAAATCGGGCGGCAAACGGAACGGAGGAAAAACATGAAACTGTCGGAAAATGCAAAAGTTGTTTTACAGCGAAGGTACTTGAATCGGGATGAAAACAATCGCATTGTGGAAACGGAGGAGCAACTGTTTCACCGCGTGGCAAAAGCGATTGCCGCCGCGGATCGCACGTTCGACGCAAATGCGGACGTGGACGCGACGGAAAAAGAATTTTACGATATGATGACGAATTTGGAGTTTTTGCCGAATTCGCCGACGTTGATGAACGCCGGAAATCCGTTGGGGCAGTTGAGTGCCTGTTTCGTGCTGCCCGTGCCGGACAGCATGGAGGATATTTTCGAGGCGATTAAAAACGCCGCACTCATTCACAAAAGCGGCGGCGGCACGGGATTTTCCTTTTCGCGCTTGCGGCAAAAGGGATCCACGGTGCGTTCCACCGGCGGTGTGGCAAGCGGCCCGATTAGTTTTATGAAGGTGTTTAACGCGGCAACGGAAGCG
>CAKPPA010000064.1 GCA_934177025.1 uncultured Clostridia bacterium | reverse complement strand
ACGTTGTATTGCTGATTGTAAGTAAAGCTGCCGTTGTACCACTGTGCGAAAAATTGCGTTGCCGAGTACGTGTTGTAGCCGTCCTGATAGTGATCCCAACTGTCGCCGGAATCCGCCAACACCAAAACGTCGTCGTAAATGTAATCGGTGCCCATGTCGTCGTAACCGATAATGACTTCCCAGTGACCGCTGTGCGGGCGATGCGAAATCGGCATCGGCGTGCCTTTCGAAAGGTTTGCTTTTACCCAAGCAACAAACTTTTCGTACGTCGGGAACACCATGGAGGCTTCGTCGCTGACGTAGTTTGCGGAAGCATAGGATTTGTAGTCGGACGACGCAAATCCCAAGCCTTCCGTCACGAGTTTTTTCAAGCCCGATCCGCCGACGCCGCTGTTAAAGATGACTTTGTTGTTCAGTTCTTCGTACTTCTTTACCAAATACACTTCGTCCCAAGCACCGGTTTTTCCGTCGGTTACGTCGTAGCCGTAGTACGCAAGTACGGACATCGTGGAACAAATTCCGCAGGACGATGCCATCGTTTGCGAAAACGCACGGTAATGCGGCAACATCAGGCGCGAACCTTCGCTACCCATGTTGTAGTAATCCACAAACTTGTGGTACGGGCTGTTCGGCTCGTCCACCGCACCGTTCAACGGAGTGCCGTTGCCGTATTTTGCCGCGTTGCGCGTGCCGCCGTAGGAGCCGTCCGCATTGCGAAGCAAATGATTTTCCGGCATTTCCTGCACCGGTTGACGCACTTCGTCCACTTTTTCGATTTCAATCAGGTTTTGCGGAGCCACAACGAGATAGTCGAATTTGTCGTGTTGCGTTCCGTTCCGTTCCGCATTAAACCACCAGCGATAAAACCGTCCTGCCGCCGCAATGGAGTAGCCGTCCTGAAAATGATCTGTGCCGTCGTTCGGGTTCGCCATAAGCAGCACGGTATTCCGTGCATTGCCCTTTTCCATTAGGTCAATGCCGAAAATGATTTTCCATCCGTTGTCCACGCCGTCCTCATAGCGCACCATAACAAAGCGCCCGTTGTCCAAATGATTTTTTACCCATTTCGAAAAATTCGCGACGTTTTCCTTTTGATCCGTGCTGGTTTCCTTGTAGTCGCGATCCCGCGTGGTGTAACCTAAATTACTAAACAGTTTTGCCAAGCCTTCGGCGTTCGTGCCGTTGCCGTACACCGTAGTGCTGTTTAGTTCCTGATACTTTTCCACAAGTTTCAGCTCGTTCCACTCGTTTTTTACGTCCTTGCCGTCGTGATTCAAAATCATCAGCGCGCAAGCCAAACCGCTGCTGTCCGCCATGGTTTGTTGATACGGCGCGAAATGCGGAATTACCGTCCTTTCGTTGAGGTTCGACGTCATGTTGTAGTAGTCGTTTACCATCCAGTACGCCGAGTTTTCCACGTCGTATGCGCCGTTTTTCGGCGCACCTTCGCCGTACAATGCTTTGTTCAGCGTGCCGCCGTAGTTGTTGTTTTCGTCCAAAATCAAATGTTTTCGGCTGTCAATCGGCTGACGCGGGTCTTCCGCAGCACCGCCGACTGCCAACACTCCGATGAGCGGAATGCAGGTCAGCACGAAAAGCAGCGCCATCAGCCATCCGGTGATTTTTACTCTTTTTCCCATATGCGTCCTCCTTTAGCCCGCACTCGGCCGCACAACGTAGTTTGCGCCGAGTAACACGAATTGATGATAGTATTTTCCTTGTCCGCCGATGTACATCACGTACACGTCGCCGTCCACCGTAAACGGATTTGCAATGCCGTTCGGGAGCGTTGCTCCTTCCGCAATCAGCACGTCCGCATACGTTTTGTTGCCTAACGTCATGGACTCGTTCATTACGTGTAAATACGGACGAATTCCGTCTACTTCGATGCTGCTTAGTGCCGTTCCCGTAAACGTAATGTACAAGCTGCCCTTGTTACCCATAAATTTCGCGCCGCTGAGTTTTACCAATTTGTAGGCGTTGTTTTTCCGAACTTCGGCCGATTGCAAGAATGCTACCAAAGCGTCCTGCGAATCCACCACGACGGCGGAGTCGAATGCAACGGACGTGTTGTTTCCGCTACTGACTACGACCGGTGTCGTGCCGCTCACAATGGTTGCCGCCAACTTCCCGCATTCGGAGCAATTCGCCTCTGTTGTCGTAACGCCGATGGTTACCTGCACCAAAATTTCGTCGCCGGCGTTGAGTCCTGCCAGCGGGTTGCCAAAGGAAATGTTTAACCCCTTAAGGCCGATGACGTCGTTACTGTTTTTGTCCTTCAGCAAAATTTCGCCGTTCGCCGGTTTCTCCTGCGTGCCGGATATGAATGCCGAGCTTACCACAACCCCGTGCAGTTCGTAAATCGTGTCGCTCGCTGCCTTTTGCTTAATTTCCGACACCGTTACCGACGTGCTTTCGACGGTGATTTGTACGGTCGTCGTTTGTCCCAAACAACGGATGGTGACGGTATGTTCGCCTTCCGTCCATTCGCCGTCCAATTGAATCATGCCCGCTTGAATTGCGATTTCCTCCGCCGCTTGCGTAGGATAGGTGACGGTAAGTTTCATTTTCGTTAATTCGCTTACGACTTTTTCGAATCCGTCCCCAAAGCTGAAGGTCGTGGTCGGCAATGCGCCTTTTAACGCAATGCTTTGTGCCGCTTCCTCCTTCACTACAATCGAAAAAGCAAAGCCTTTGCCTTCCAGCGTGCCGGCAATATCAAATTCGCCCGCCGTTGCAAAATCCGGAATCGTTGATGCCGTCAAATGCGCGGTGGTTAAATCGATTTCCTCCGGATCGCCGTAGTTGTAAGTTACTTGCAGTTTACCTCCCGTCAAGTCCAACGTTTCGCCTTTTGCGTAGTAGTACTTGCTCGGTGCCGTTAACGTAACACTTTCCACCGTTTTCGGCATTGTGCTAACGTCGTCCTTGGACAAAATGATAAATTCGTGGTAGAAGTTGTTTCCGCCGATAAACAGGGCGTAAACGTCCTTGTACGCTTGTCCAGGGTTACTCCAATCCACCGGCTTCCAATTTTTGTCGCCGTTTAGGAGTTCGCCGACGGTGTTACCCGTAATGTAACGCTGATTGGAGTTCATAAACACTGCGGACACGCCGTCCACCTTCGAATTCGCGAACGTCAGCGTTCCGAAGAAGAACCGATAGTGCATCGGGGAAGTGCCGTACTGAATCAGGCTAATCGGGCCACTTAGTTTTACCGTTTTGTAGAAGTTTTCGCTACGCTTTGCCGCGCCCAAAAATTCCTGCAAGCCCGCTTGATCGGAAATTTCCGTTGCGCCCGATTTATCGACGGTAAACGCGACGTTCTTTTCCACCACGGCGGTATCCAAAATGCTTCCGCCGACAAATTTTGCGTACACTTTTTTCGAATCGGAATTCTTTTCGATTTCCGCGGTTTTTACCAGCGTTACCGGCAAAACGACTTTGTCGCCGATGGCATATGCCGGTTGGTACGTTTCCTTCGGCAAACTGCCTTCGCAAACGATTCCGCTGACGCCGAGGAACAGGTTGGTCGAAGGTTCGTACAAAATGTACTCAACCCGCATCATCGTCGATGCCACTGCCGCCACGATGCCTTCCAACTGATACGTCGTTTGTCCGTCCGCATCCTTTTTCAACAATTCCGAAATTCCGATGCTGTCGCTTTGAATCGGCACGCGAACGGTTTTTTTGAATTCCTTGTTTTTTGCAAACAACGTTACGTTTACCACAAGGTCGCTTCCGTTGATTTCATACGAATCCAAATCCTCTGCCAAAGCGTTCGTCCACTCCGCATCCTTCGTGCCGTCGGAATAAACGGCTTTGTAGCGAACCACGGAGGAAACGTCCATCGTGCGCGTGTAAAACAAATCCGCACCGCTGTAAATTTCAACGTCCGTCACGCTGCGCACCGGCTTCGCTTCCGCAACCGTTACCGCAACGTTTACTTTCAGTTTGTTCCAGCACACGGTGACGACAACGTCCCCTTTTTGCAACGTGCCGTTTTCAATCGTAAAATCCGTCAACGGTTCGGTTTTGCCGTTTTCGAACAATTTGCGTACTTCCATGCCGGTCGGATCGAAAGTTTCGCCCGGGGCGTACACCGTTTTGTTCGGTTTTTTGACGATTTGAATTTCCGTTACTTGCGGTTCCCGCACGGTGATGTTTTGTGTTGTCGTAAAGGTTTGCCACGTAACGGTGACGCTCGTATCCACCGTCGAAAGCGGTTCGGTTTTGTTTACCGTAAAGTCCGTTACGGCAATTTTCGTGCTGTCACTCATCACTTTGTTGACCGTCATGCCCTTGGCGTCGAACCGTTCCCCCACCAAATACGTTGTTTTCGTCGGTGGTGTTGCGATTTCGATGCCCGTTGCAACGACTTCCTTTGCCGTTACCGTAATGGTTACGGTTGCTTGGAATTCGCCCCACGTCACAGTGATTTTCGTGTCCTGCGGCGTTAATGCCCCTGTTTTGTCAATCGTGTAATCCTTCACTTCCTCCTTGGTGGAATTGTCCAGCAGTTTGCTGACGACCATCCCCGCAGGGTCGAAGGTTTCGCCTTCCGTGTAAGCCGTTTTTGTCGGTTGTGCGGTGATTTCAATCCCCGTAACCGACGGGCCGGAACATGCGGCAAATGCAAACAGCAATGCCAGCACGCACACGAAAGTCAAAACGATTTTACCGTTTTTTTTCATTGCCTCCTCCTTGTTTTGTCGGAAAAACCCTTGTTCGGCTTGCGGCGGAGTGCCGCGCCAAACGTCGTTGATTGGTGTTTTGTCCTTTCCTAAATTCAATCATAACTTGTTTAAGCCTGTTTTACAATACGTTCGCTCCCTTGTTTACAAACTATTTACTTTTCCTCCCCTGAAAAAAGGAAAAAATCATAGCGATTAAAAATACGCCCCTTGACAGGAATCTCCAAAAAAAGGAAAATGCTTTTCCCCCTAAAAAACACCTCCTTTTCTCTTAAAAAACACCGTTTGTTTTTAAACAAACAACGCCGTTTTCTCCCTAAAAAAAGGAAAACGCCCGTTTGTACTGAAACAAGCAACGCCGTTTGCCCCGAAACGAACAACATACTTTTTCTCCTAAAAAAGCGACACCCTTTACTCCTAAAAAAGGAAAACGCCCGTTTCGGACGTTTTCCTACTTAACCTAGTTTATGAACCCTACCGACCTTTCCGTTACAACGCTTCACCGATGCCGAACAGGTTGTACTTTATGCCGATGCGGTTTAATTTTTCCAAAAACGGTTTTGTTAAAAACAACAAAAACACCACGTTGGACACGGCGTAAACAATCATAAACGGAAAACTGGTGGTAATTGCCGCCCAATAGCGCGCCCACGACCAGCCGTCGCCGAAACTCAACACCGACCACACGTCCATCATGACGGAAAACGCCACGCCGCCGAGGATGCCGACGACGGTAAGCACGACCGCATTCGGTTTTTTGCCGCGGCGAAACAGTAATCCCGCCAAAAAGCCGAGGATCCCCCACACGAACATTTGAAAAGGCGTCCACGGGCCTTGTCCGTAAAAAATGTTGGAAACCACTGCCGACAACGCCCCCGTCAAAAAGCCTGCCTGCGCCCCGTACGCAATGGCGGTAATAATGACAATTGCCGTAAACGGTTTAAACCCCGGAATCGGTGCGAAAATGACGCGCCCCAAAACCGAAATCGCCGTCATTACGGCAATGACCACAAGTTCGCGCGTGCCTGTTTTGCCGCGTTCGAATCCCACAAAAAACGGAACGCACGCCAAAAACGCAATCATCATGGACACAATGTTGTACTTGCGATCGTTCCACAACGAAATCCCCAGCCAAATGACCAGCGGAATTGCCACGCAGTACACCGCTACGGACAGCAGCATCCTTAGGCGTTTGTCCACCTTGGCGGATTTTCGCGCCGCCGGCGAGGCGATTGCCTCGGTTTTTTGCACCGGTTCGGCGATATACAACAGCCGCTTATCCATAAGTTTCCTCGCTTTGCAGGGTGTTTAAGGCTTTTTTGCCGTTTTTGTTGCACAGTTCCACTACCATATCCACCGTGACGGCATTTTTGTACAATCCGCGCGAAATGCGGCTTGCGGCGGTGGTGTAGTAGTTGTTGGAGGAAAAAAATTCCACAGGGTTTGCCGTTGCAACGATTTGCCCGTCAAAAAACATGGCGCAGCGGTCGGCGTGCTCGGCGGCAAACTCCACGTCGTGCGTCACAATGACGACCGTCATCCCCTTTTCCTTCAGTCGATACAAAATGTTTGCCAACGTGTTTTTGGAAAACGCGTCGATGCCTTTTGTCGGTTCGTCGAGCAGAAGGATCTTCGGCTTTGTGAGCAGGACCTTTGCAAGGGCGCAT
>CAKPPA010000063.1 GCA_934177025.1 uncultured Clostridia bacterium | reverse complement strand
CGGGCGGACTTATCGTTATGGATGAGGATACCTGTATGGTGGACATTGCAAAATTCTTCTTAGAATTTACGGTGGACGAGTCCTGCGGCAAATGTACGCCGTGCCGTATCGGTTGCAAACGCATGCTGGAAATTTTAAACAAAATCACTTCCGGTCAAGCCGAATTAAAGGATTTGGACGAATTGGAGGAACTTTGCTACTACATTAAGGACAATTCGCTGTGCGGATTGGGTCAAACGGCACCGAACCCGATTCTTTCCACGTTGCGCTATTTCCGCTCGGAATATCTTGCGCATATCGTGGACAAACGCTGTCCGGCAAAAGTATGTAAAAACTTGTTGAAGTTCGAAATCGATCCGACAAAATGTATCGGATGTACGCTGTGTAAACGGAATTGTCCGGTCAATGCGATTACGGGCGAAGTCAAGCAGCCGCACGTTATCGATCCGGACAAATGTATCAAGTGCGGCGTGTGTATGGATAATTGTAAATTTAAAGCAATTAGCAAAAAGTAAGGTGGACTATGGCGAAAGTAAATATAAAAGTAAACGGAATGGATATTCAGGCGGAAGAAGGCGTCACGATTTTGGAGGCGTGCAAAAGTGCGGGGATCAATATTCCGACGCTCTGCTACCTGAAGGAACTCAACAGCATCGGTGCTTGTCGTGTGTGCGTGGTGGAAGTCAAGGGCGCACGTAACCTTGTGGCATCCTGCGTTTATCCGATTCAAAACGGAATGGAAATTTTTACCAACACGCCGCGCGTACTGCAATCGCGCAAAACCACGGTAGAATTGATGCTTTCCAATCACAACGCCGATTGTACGGGCTGTGTGCGCAGTAAAAACTGTGAACTGCAGGCTTTGGCGCAGGAATTAGGGTGTGATCCGCAAAAATTTCAAGGCGAAAAAACGTATCCGACCAGCGAGGAGGATGTAACGGAATATTTAATCCGCGACAACTCGAAATGCATTTTGTGTCGGCGTTGCGTTGCGGCATGCAAAGTGAATCAGCACGTAGCGGTGATCGGTCCGAATCATCGCGGATTTCACACGACCATCGGCTCGACGTTCGATTTATCGTTAAAACACGTTCCTTGCGTTGCTTGCGGACAGTGTATCACCGTATGCCCGACGGGCGCATTGCGCGAAAAGGACGATATCGATCGGGTAACGGCAGCGTTAAACGATCCGAAAAAACACGTTATCGTTGCAACGGCACCGGCAGTGCGTGTAGCATTGGGCGAGGAATTCGGCTATCCGATCGGCACGAACGTACAAGGCAAAATGGTAACGGCATTGAAACGAATCGGCTTCCAAAAGGTGTTCGACGTGGACTTTGCCGCCGACGTTACGATTATGGAGGAAGGTACGGAATTTTTGCATCGTTTGAACGAGGGCGGTGTTCTTCCGATGATTACCAGTTGTTCGCCGGGATGGATTAATTTCATTGAACAATACTATCCGGAATTTTTGCCGAATTTGTCCACGACGAAATCTCCGCAGCAAATTTACGGTGCTTTGGCAAAAACCTATTACGCAAAAGCAAATGGTTTGGATCCGAAAGATATTTACGTCGTCAGCATTATGCCGTGCGTAGCGAAAAAGACGGAAATTTTAAGGGATCATCAACATGCGGCAGGCGAAGGAATTCCGGATCTTGACGCAGTGTTAACGACGAGGGAGCTTGCAAGGCTGATCCGTCGGCAAGGGTTAATGTTCCGTAATCTTCCGGAAGGCGAGTTCGACAGCTTTATGGGACTGGCTAGTTCCGCAGGGCTGATTTTCGGTACGACGGGCGGCGTTATGGAAGCGGCACTACGTACGATTAAGGAAACGGTGGAACACCGACCTTTGGAGCAAATTGCGTTTAAACAAGTGCGTGGCGAAAACGGCATCAAACGCGCGTCGGTTACGGTCGGCGGAAAGGAAGTTAAAATCGCCGTGGCACACGGAATCGAAAACGCAAATCAAATTATGCAGGAACTGAAAAGCGGCAAAGCGGATTATCAATTTATTGAAATTATGGCCTGCCCGGGCGGTTGCGTCAATGGCGGCGGTCAACCGATTCAGCCGGCATCCGTCAGGAATTCGATTGACGTTCGCAAGGAGCGAGCAAAAGCAATGTATCGTGCGGACAATGCGTCGAACCTGCGTAAATCCCACGAAAATCCGGAAGTCATCGCTTTGTATCGTGACTTTTTAGGAGAACCGAACAGCCACCTTGCGCACGAATTACTGCATACATCCTATCAAAACAGAAAAAAATAACAAAAAAACAATGTAAAAAAATGCACCTCAAAGCGTGGCGGCAACGTGAACGTTTCAGGTGCATTTTTTAAGTCGAAAACCGCAAAAAAGGAAATTTGTAAAAGGGGAGTACCTACTGCTTTCTTTGGGGTAGGTTGGGCGTTCCGACAAAAGCGACGTGCAGCGAAACGCCAAGTGCTGCATGGGTTTGCAGCGGACGGCGGTGCTTTTTTCTACTACTCGGAAAGCACGTTTTAAAAGACGAAAAACGTCGACAAACGATGGGATTTTTCATTACGCGGAACGGAAAACTTTCAAAGTTGACGTTTTCGCGAAAATGTTTGCTTTTTTCCTTTCTTTTCTTTTAAAAATATAGTAAAATATTCATTAAAGGAGCGGCTTATGAAATTTATCGAATACGTAAAAACGGCGTTTACGAATATCGGCGTTTTCGATATTCTGGAAATACTGATTATAGCATCGATACTCTATGCGATTTTTTCGTATATTTTAAAGAAAAAGGCAAATTGGTATGCAAACTTTATGGTTTTGTGTATCATGGCTTTTTTTGCAATCGGGGCTTTTTTGGTGAAATTCAACGTAACCGAAATCATCATTTTGCTATCCGTTTTAGTGCTTTCCACGATGATTATTTTCGCAAGGGAAATCGAACGGGACTTGTATCGGTTAAGCTGGCGTAAATTTAAATTCTCCAGCGAAAAGCGCATTCAAATGAGTAAGGAAGCGGTGGACGATTCCATCAACAAAATTGTCAAAGCATCGCAGGATATGTCCAAGCAGGATATCGGCGCACTCATGATTATCGCGCCGGACAATATTTCCAATTACATCCTCGAAAGCGGAACGGTTTTGAACGCAAAACTTTCCAGCGAATTGTTGGAAACCATTTTCTTCCCGAAGTCGCCGCTACACGACGGGGCGGTAGTCATTAAGGGCGACACCGTTTTGGCGGCAGGGTGCTATTTGCCGTTAACGCAGGAAACGAATCTTTCCAAGGATTTAGGCACGCGGCATCGTGCGGCAATCGGCATTACCGAAGTCAATCCTTACGTTACGGCAGTTATCGTCAGTGAGGAAACGGGAATTATATCTGTTGTGTATCAAGGCAAAATTAAACGTTATTTGGATACGGAAATGTTGCGTCAAGCATTGAACTGTGCGTTCAACATGCAGGATGCGGCAAAATTGAAAGAATTTTGGAGGTTGGACAATGGCGAATAAATCGGAAAAAACAAAAAAAAGTTTTGGCTTGTCGGTAAAGCATTTCTTTTATCAAGTATTTGTCCATCATTGCTTTTACAAATTCACGGCGTTGTTTTTGTCGGTGCTGATTTGGCTGCTGATTGGCTATTCCGTGTTATAAAAAACGATACGATAAACGAGAGGAGTTAACATGAACATGAAAAATTTGGTAAGTCGTCCGGAAATTTATTTGCCGGCAGCGGATGCGGATTTTACAAAGTGGGCAGTAATCGCTTGCGACCAGTTTACGTCCGAGCCGGAGTATTGGGAAAAATTGGAACGTGAAATCGGCGATGCTCCGAGTGCATTGCGGTTGATTTTGCCGGAGGTGTATTTGTCCGATCATCAAAGATTGAATAAAATCTCCGTGCGCATGGAAGCGTACGTAAAGGATGAAATTCTGCAAAATCGCGGAAAAGGGTTCGTCCTGTTGGAAAGAACTACCGCCTACGGCAGAAAAAGATTGGGACTTGTCATTGCTGTTGACTTGGAACAGTATTCCTATGCGGTGGGCGCAACTTGCCCGATTCGTGCAACGGAAAAAACGGTTGTGGAACGGATTCCTGCTCGTGTAAAAATTCGTGAAAACGCTTTGTTGGAATTGCCTCACGTGATGTTGCTTATGGACGACAAGGAGGAACGCATTTTACAAAAAGCGCTGGAAAAGAAGGATTATTACGAAAAAATTTACGATTTCGATTTGAACGGCGACGGCGGGCACTTAAAGGGTTATTTCATTCAGGACACGGCGGAAATCGAAAGCGATTTGGATGCTTTGGCAAATCCGTCCGTGTTAACGAAAAAATACGGAACGGACAAGGATCCGGTTATTTTCGTTGTCGGTGACGGAAATCACTCCTTAGCAGCAGCGAAAGCGCATTGGGAAAAAGTGAAATCCGGCTTAACGGAAGCGGAGCAGGCTTTGCACCCTGCACGTTATGCTATGGTGGAAGTGGAAAGTCTGTACGACGACGGATTGGAATTCGAACCGATTCATCGGTTGTTGTTCCACGTCGACGTCGAGGATTTCTGTCAGGAATGGGCAAAGCACGTTACGGGCAATTCGACGGTGCAAATGATGGATTCGACGGGTAAAAAATTCCGTATGGCTGCTCCGGAAAAGGCCTTTGAAGCATTGGAACAAATTCAACGGTTTTTGGACGAGTACCTAAAAGAACATGCCGGCACGGAATTGGATTACGTCCACGGTACGGATTCGTTGGAACGCCTTGTTGCGGCGGAGGAAAATCGCCTTGCTATTTTCATGCCGCGATTCGGTAAGGAGGAACTGTTTGGGTTCATTCGTTCGAACGGAAGTTTACCGAGGAAATCTTTTTCGATGGGTGAAGCAACGGAAAAACGCTACTATGTGGAAGCAAGGAGAATCAAATAACTATGTCAAAAGTCGTCTGTAAATTCGGCGGCACGTCAATGGCGACGAGCCGCACGATGGAGCAGGTCAAAAACATCGTGTTGCAAAACCGCGACCGACATTACGTCGTGGTTTCCGCCCCTGGCAAAGCACACAAAACGGATACCAAAATTACGGATTTGTTGTACCGCTGTGCGGATGAGGCAAGCAAAACAGGGCAATGCCCTTCGTTTGCCGCCGTGCGCGAAAGGTTCCACGGAATCGTGAGCGAATTAAACTTGGATTTGGATATCGGTGCCGTCCTTAACGAAATCGAAACGCAAATTCTTGCGACGAAATCTGCCGACTACGCGGCTTCGCGCGGCGAATATTTGTCCGCATACGTTACGGCGAAATATCTCGGGTTTGAATTTGTCGATGCGGCGGAACTGATTGTGTTTAACGAAAAAGGGGAGTTTTTGTCCAACGAAACGAACGAAAACGTTGCTCGCATTTTGGAAGGCAAACAGTACGTTGTCATTCCGGGGTTTTATGGCAGGATGCCGAATGGGGCGATTAAAACGTTTTCCCGCGGCGGAAGCGACATTACCGGTGCAATTATCGCACGCGGAGTTTTGGCGGATATTTACGAAAACTGGACGGATGTGGACGGATTTTTAGTAACCGATCCGCGCATTGTGGAGGATCCGGAGCAAATCTACTGCCTGTCCTACAAGGAACTACGCGAACTTTCCTACATGGGGGCAAGCGTGCTGCATGCGGAATCGATTTTCCCTGTTTCCGTCAGTGCCATTCCGATTCATATCAAAAACACGTTTCATCAGGATAATCCCGGCACAATGATCGTTCCGAGCATTTCCGGTGTTCCGGACGACGGCCGCCCGATTACGGGCATTGCCGGCAAAAAGGGCTTTACGGAAATCAAAATCGAAAAAGATTTGATGAACGAGGAAGTTGCTTTTATCCGCAAGGTTTTGTCCGTAATGGAACGGCATCATTTGTCGGTGGAGCACACGCCGACGGGAATCGACACCTTAACCGTAATCGTTGACGCAAAGCACGTAACGCATTTGGAAATGCAGGAAATCGTGCGCGAGTTGGAAGCGGACGTCAATCCGGACTTGGTTGAAATCGTATCCAACATTTCGCTTATCGCAACGGTAGGGCGCAACGTGGTGAACAATCGTGATACCGCAAGCCGTCTTTTCGGGGCGTTGAGTCGCAACCGTATCGAAGTACGCATGATTGATCAAGGCAGCAGCGGTTTAAACATCATCATCGGTGTGGACGACAACGATTTCGATCGTGCAATTAAAGCCATTTATCAGGAATTTTACCAATAAGGAGAACGAAATATGAAAGCATACGAAATAGAAAAAAACATCTATTGGGTTGGTGCCATCGACTGGAAGGTTCGTAATTTTCACGGTTACGAAACGGTCAAGGGAAGCACGTACAATGCATATCTCATCATTGACGAAAAAGTAACCGTCATCGATACCGTAAAAGCACCTTTTGCGGAGGAAATGCTTGCGCGCATTCGTTCGGTAATCGATCCGGCAAAAGTGGATTACATTATTTCCAACCATGTGGAAATGGATCACAGCGGCGCACTTCCGGCAATCAAAAAAG
>CAKPPA010000062.1 GCA_934177025.1 uncultured Clostridia bacterium | reverse complement strand
TTTCCTCTTTCGTTGCCGCGGAGGAAACGACGATTTTCGAGCGGTTTTTCGCGTTGATTTGCACCACGAGTTCCACTTCGCTTTTTTGCATTGCGGCTTCGTCGAATTCAGGGAATTTCGTTTGGAAAATGGAGTAAGCGTTGCCCGTTTGTTCCCACATTTCCTCGCTGAAGTGCGGTGCGCAAGGGGCAAGCATTTGAATCAAGTCGCGGCACACGTCCTTCACGAACGCACCGTTTACGGTTGCTTCCGACAAATATTTTTGCAATGCGTTTGTCAGTTCCATCAATCGTGCCAGTGCCGTGTTGAAGGAGAAGGACTCGTAGTCCGCGCGCACCTGTTTAATGGCGTTGTGGCGCACGTAATCCAACTCTTTTTCCGCTTGTGCGTAGGTTTTGTTGTCGTCGTTGTTTTCAAACGCTTTCAACACCAACCGTTCCACGCGTTCCAACCATTTTGCAATGGCTTTAATGCCGTCGGAGTTCCACGGGCCGCCTTCGATGTACTTAAACCCAAATGCAAGGTAGCAACGGAACACGTCGGAGCCGTACACGGAAGTGTAGTCGTCGGGACTTACCACGTTGCCTTTGGATTTACTCATTTTGTTGCCGTCAGGGCCTAAAATCGTGCCTTGATGCACCAAGGAAAGGAACGGTTCGTCAAAATTCAAGTAACCCATGTCCCTTAACGCCTTGGTAAAAAAGCGTGCGTACAACAAGTGCATGCAGGCATGTTCCGCACCGCCGACGTATTTGTCCACCGGCAAAATTTTGTTAATCCATTCCGGATCCCAAGCCTGCTTGTCGTTTTTGCTGTCCGCATAGCGCAAAAAGTACCAGCTGCTGCAAACAAAGGTGTCAAGCGTGTCCGCTTCCCTTAAAGCAGGGCCGCCGCATTTCGGGCAAACGGTGTGCATAAACCCTTCGTGTTTTTTCAGCGGGCTTGTTCCGTCCGGCGTAAAATCGACGTCGTACGGCAGTTCCACCGGCAGTTGCTCCTCCGGTACCGCCACCGTTCCGCATTTTTCGCAGTAAACGATAGGGATCGGCGCACCCCAGTAACGTTGACGGGACACCAGCCAGTCGCGCAGGCGATAATTCGTTTTCAGTTCGCCTTTGCCGGATTTCGCAAGTTCCTCCACGATTTTCACTTTGGCTTCTTCCGTTGTCAATCCGTCAAACTTGCCGGAATTCACCAGCACGCCGTAATCAGTGAACGGCAGTTCGTCCGGCGAGCCGTCCTTACTGCGAATCACGCGTTGTATTTTCAAATTATGTTTTTTTGCAAAAATGTAGTCTCTTTCGTCGTGGCTGGCAACGCCCATTACCGCGCCCGTACCGTAGGAGTACAGCACGTAATCCGCCACCCACACAGGCACGCGTTCGTTGTTAATCGGGTTAATGCAGTACGCCCCCGTAAACACACCGGTTTTTTCACGCGCCGTGCTCAGCCGCTCGATTTCGTTGGTTTTGGATGCGGCAATGCGGTACGCTTCCACCGCTTCTTTTTGTTCCGGCACGGTAATTTTGTCCACCAACGGATGTTCCGGCGCAAGCACTACGTAACTGACGCCGAACAGGGTATCCGCACGCGTGGTAAACACGCGGAAGGTTTCGTCGGAGTTTTCCATTTGAAATTCCACGTCTCCGCCGACGGATTTTCCGATCCAGTTGCGTTGCATCAGTTTGGTTTTTTCCGGCCAGTCCAACGTGTCGAGTCCGGTCAACAGTTCCTCGGCGTAATCGGTGATTTTAAAAAACCATTGCGTCAAATTTTTACGTACCACTTCGGTGCCGCAGCGTTCGCAGCACCCGTCAACGATTTGTTCGTTTGCCAGCACCGTGTTGCAGGACGGGCACCAGTTTACCGGTGCTTCCTTGCGGTAGGCGAGGCCGCGTTCGAACAATTTCGTAAAAATCCATTGTGTCCATTTGTAGTAATCCGGCATGCAGGTTTTCACTTCGGCATCCCAATCGAACATTGCGCCCATTTCTTTCAATTGGCGTTCCATAATTTCGATGTTTTTCAGCGTGCTGTCCTTCGGATGAATGCCGGTTTTGATTGCGTAATTTTCCGCAGGCAATCCAAACGCATCGAAGCCCATCGGCTGAAACACGTTAAAGCCTTGCATTTTTTTGAACCGCGCATAGGAGTCCGCTAGGCTAAAATTGTACCAGTGACCGATGTGTAGTTTTGCCCCGCTCGGATAGGAAAACATTTCCAACACGTATTCTTTGTGTTCGAGGTCGTTTTTGTCAAAACGGTAAACACCCGTTTCCGCCCATTTTTTTTGCCATTTTTTTTCAATTTCCACATGATTCATAGGTAAGTCTCCCTAGTCGAACGTAAACGTTTCGACGGTAAATGATAACTTGTTTATTGTAGTACAGAGCAAAAAAAAAGTCAATAAAATACAAGTTCGCTTCGGTTACGTGCCTAAAAAAAGGGGAGAATGGAAAAAGTAAAGCCGCTTCTAAAAGGCACGGTGCGTAAAAAGGTAGGGGGGTTACTTTCGTCGTGAGGGGGAGGAAAACAAAAAAACGTCCGGCAGCAGCCGGACGAAAACACAAGTACGGTTTTAGTTAATCAATCCTTCGATGTAACGGTAGGTTTGCTCCCGATCGTAAGTTTCGGCGGAAATCCGCAACACGTCGCCGGCACGCAACCGCGTTTCGCCGTCGGAAACGATTTCGTGCCCGTCGCGCAGGACGTTGGTAACAAGGCAGTTCGACGGCCAAAGCACGTCGCTCACGTTCTTTTCAATCAAAAACGCGCCGTCGTTCACTTCCACTTCCATTTCAATGCGTTCGAAGCGTTTGTCCTTGTTCACGTTTTTTAAGTACCGTTCCAGCATGCTGTCGTACAGCGGCATGCAGCTCAAAAGTTCTGCCACGAGGTACGCGGAAAAAATGCTGATTGCCGTCGCCAAAAAACTGCCGGAGTAGCCGGTAATTTCCAAAATCAACACCACGGCGGTAATCGGTGCGCGCACGCTCGCCGCAAAAAAGGTCACCATGGAAACGCAAATCACCGCTTTGTAGTAAACGACGTCCATGCCGAGGGACACAAACGTGTGCCCGCAAATTCCCCCGATGATAGCCCCCATGGCAAGCATCGGCACAAACAAACCGCCCGTTGCGCCGGCGTTGTAGCAAAGGAGGATCATCACTAGTTTTACGGCAAACAGCAAAAGGAGCATTTGCACGGAAAAATCCATGCGTGCGATTTTCAGCACCAACCCGTGTCCGCCCGAATTTGCGTCAATCAAAAGCAATCCCACAACGCCCGTCAGCACAAACACCAAAACAAGGCGCAGCCAGTAAGGAAATTGATTGGTGTACTTGTCGGTAAACCTTTGCGTGCGAATCAAAAGGAAGTTGAACAAAATGGCAGTCAATCCGCAAACAATGCCTAAAAGGAGCAGCAAATAACTTTGCGTCGTCGGAATAAACTGAATTTCCCCAAAGTTAAACAGCATTCCGCCTCCGCCCCAAAGCGGCGAAAGCAGTTGATACACAAGCGTTCCGCAAATGACGGAGGACGCCGCGGAAAGCAGTAGCATCGGCGTAAAACGGCGATGTCCTTCCTCCAGCGCAAACACAATCCCCGTAAAAGGTGCGTTAAAGGCAACGGCAAGTCCCGCGCCCGCCCCGCCGGAAATAATGTAGCGTTTCCAAGCCGGTCGCGTTTTTAACAGTTCGCTTACGCCCTGCGCCGTCGTTGCGCCGATTTGCACGGATGGGCCTTCCGAGCCTAGGGACAGCCCCGCAAAATAACTAAGGTAGGAACCGACAAACGTACTTACAAGCACGCGTAGCCAGCGAAAGGTCAGTAACCCGCGCATCACGCCTTCCGTTTGAGGAATGCCGCTTCCGCGGACTTCCGGCACGTGTTTGTGTAGGTACGCCATGGAAAGTGCCAATGCAATCAGCCCAGCAAACAACAAGGGTAAATAGGACGGGTTTTGCCGCACAAACGCATAAATACGATTGCTGTAAGCGGTAAGGGTGTTGGCGCCCCAGTTAAACAGGGAAACGGTCAACCCCACAAAAATCCCCGCAACGCCGCCGTAAAACACTACGGGTAGCACGATGTTGCGAAGTTTAAATAAAAAACTTTTTCGAAAATTTTTCACAAAAAGCCTCCCCTCAAAAACACCCTACATTGTAAACTTTCGTAAAAAATTCGTCAACACTTCAACCCCGTCCGTTGCAATTTTGTTGCATAGCCGAGTGCGAATAATTTCGTTACAAAGGAAAAAAACTGTGGTACAATAGCAAAAAAGGAGTCACTATGAAAACTTTCGGATTAATCGGACTGCCTTTGGGGCACAGCCTTTCCCCGCTGATTCACGAAACGTTGTTTCGTCGGAAAGGAATTTCCGCGCGGTATCTGTTAAAGGAAGTGCCGCAAGGCGCGTTGGCAACGGAATGGCAGTCGTTGCGGGAGTGGGACGGGTTTAACGTCACCATTCCTTACAAAAAGGAAATTTTACCTTTCTTAAAGGCGCTGGATTCCTCTGCGGCGGAATGCGGTGCGGTTAACACCGTTTGTTGCAAGGAGCAAAAAGGATACAACACCGACGTTACGGGTTTTTTGCGTTCCGTCGAGTGCTTTCATTGCGGCGGAAAGGTTCTTTTACTCGGTAACGGCGGCGTTTCGTCCATGATGGCGGCGGAAGTTTTAAAACGGCAGGGAATGTTGACGGTTGCCGTAAGGCAAACGGGGGAAAAGGCGGAGGCGTTTCGTGCGGCACTCGTGTCCCGCTTCCCGAACGCCGACGTTCGCAGCGTTGCCTTGGACGAAATCCCTGCGGACGACTACGACTTGTTGCTCAACGGCACGCCGGTCGGCATGTTTCCGAAGGTCGGCATCAGCCCCGTTTCGGAGCAAACGGTGCGTTGCTGTAAAGCGGTGTTCGATGCGGTGTACAATCCTTACGAAACGGAATTGGCTCGGCTGGCACGAAAAAACGGCATTCCGGCAAAAACAGGCTTAACCATGCTGGTGCTACAGGCGGCGGCCGCGCAGGAAATTTGGCTGGGTACGCGGTTTTCCGAAGGTGAACTTCAGGAAACGGAGCAAATTGCAAAAGAGGCACTTGTAAAATGAAAGCAGTGGTATTCATCGGGTTTATGGGTTGCGGCAAAAGCACGTTAAGTAAGCGGCTTTCCGCAATGTTAGGCAAGGAATGCATCGATTGCGACGCATACGTGGAGCAAAAAATGGGCATGCCGATTCGGCAGGCGGTAGCGGAAAAGGGCGAAACGTTTTTTCGCGATGCGGAAACGCAGGCGTTACGGGAACTCACGTCGCAAAACGTCATTATTGCGGCAGGCGGCGGTGCCGTCGAACGTGCGGAAAACCGCAAAATTCTTGCCGAGGCGAACACGGTGTTTTTAAACACGCCTTTCGAACTTTGTTATCGACGCATCCGCGGCGACAAAAATCGGTTTATCGCGGCAAAAAGCAACAAAGCGCAATTACGCGCCTTGTATCAAAAAAGGTTACCCTTGTATCGCGAGTGCTCATCGGCGGAAATCATCCCCGAAAGGTCGCCGCGGCAATCGGCGGAAAAAATTCGCGAATTTGTGGAAAAACAATTTGACAAATCGGAAAATTGAGGGTAAACTGTTTGGCAAAGAGGAAAAATATGAAAAAACTTTTCAACGGCACATTCGGATATTATTATTCCAACCTGTTTTATTACGAAACGGGTATTTTGTGTTGAGTTTTTTCTTATTCGGAATCGGGATTGTTACGTAGCTAGGTTCATCAAATCGGTATTCGAATGGAGAATACCGATTTTTTTATTTTTCTTGTGAACGGAGGGTTAGGAAATGATTATCATCATGAAGCAAAACGCGAAGAAGGAAGACGTCAGCGAGCTGATGCAATGGATTCGCGCAAAAAACATCGAAATCGACGTCTCGGAAGGGCAACACAAAGTCCTTTTGGGGCTGGTAGGGGACACAACGTCCTTGGATATCAACGCAATTTCGGCATTCCCGTCGGTGGAAGCGGTGCGTCGCATTCAGGAGCCTTACAAAAAGGCGAATCGGCAATTCCATCCGGAGGATACGGTTGTCGAAGTGGGCGGCGTCAAAATCGGCGGCGGCAATTTCCAAGTCATTGCGGGGCCGTGCTCTGTGGAAAGCGAGCAGCAGGTCATCGACATTGCCGAGCACGTCAAAAAATCCGGTGCAACCATGTTGCGCGGCGGGGCTTTTAAACCGCGCACGTCGCCGTACTCGTTTCAGGGGCTGAAGGCGGAAGGAATCGAGTACCTGTTGGAAGCAAAAAAAATCACGGGTATGCCGATTGTTACGGAATTAATGAGCATGGAGCACATCGACCTGTTTAACGACGTGGACGTCATTCAGGTCGGCGCACGCAACATGCAAAACTTCGCTATGTTGCGTGAGTTGGGGCATTGCGACAAACCGATTTTGTTAAAACGCGGGCTTGCCAACACGCTGGAGGAATTGCTTATGAGTGCCGAGTACATTATGGCGGGCGGCAACAACCAAGTTATTTTGTGCGAGCGCGGCATTCGCACATT
>CAKPPA010000061.1 GCA_934177025.1 uncultured Clostridia bacterium | reverse complement strand
TCCCAGCACGGCTCCGACGTTGTTCACGGATCCGTTGTTTTGAATGGTGCCTGCGTTGTAGCAATTTTGAAGTTCCGGCGACGCCGCTTTATGGCCGCCGGCAACACCGCCGACCGTTGCCGTGCCGACAACCGTACCGACGTTGTAGCAGTTTTCCACCTTGCCTGCACGGAAGTGTTGTCCGCTAATGCCGCCGACGTACCCCGTTTTTCCGCGAATCGTCCCTTTGTTGTAGCAGCCGCTTACCGTGCTTGCGCCGTTTACGGCACCGACCACACCGCCGACAGCACTTCCGCCGGAAACGTTGGCTTCGTTGCCGCAGTTTAGCACTTGACCGCCCGTTAAGTCGCCGACGATGCCGCCGACGCTACTTGCGCCGTTTATTTCCCCTTGCACCACAACGTTTTTTACCGTGCCGCCGTTGACGTAACCGAACAAGCCGACGTTCGAGCCGGATTCGATGACTAAATTACTGACGACGTGCCCGTTTCCGTCAAACGTACCTTTAAACGCATTGGTTCCGCCGATTGGCGTCCAAGGCAAATTTTTTCCGCCCATATCCACGTTGACGTCCAAACGAATCAGTTTGCCTTCGTAGGTTTCACCGCCGTTGACCGCATCCGCAAACGCTTTTAGCGTTTCGTACGAGGTCAGGATGACATCCGGCGTTTTTTGTTGCCACGTGAGGATCGGATTGCCGTTGTTAATGCCGTCGCTGTCCGGAAGGAACGCATCGCCGAGTTGCGCCGCCGTTAACTCCGTCACTTTGGTTGCTCCCTTACTGTCCTCCACACCGCATTCGAGATAGTAGCAATTCGTTGCCGTACTGCGCGTTGCGCCGACAACGGCACCGATATTGTTGGCGCTTCCTGTCGAATCGGTAACCGTACCCACGTTGTAGCAGTTTTCGATGGTAAAGGCCGCCTCCTTATGACCACCCACAACGCCGCCGACCGTTGCAGGCCCACTCACCGTGCCGGCATTGTAGCAGTTTTCCACCTTGGCGGAACCCCAATGTTGTCCGGTAACACCGCCGACGTAGCCCGTCGTGCCGCGAATTGCACCTTTGTTGTAGCAGCTGCTTACCGTACTTACTCCGTTGACGTTGCCCACTACGCCGCCGACACCCATTCCGCCGGAAACGTTGGCTTCGTTGCCGCAGTTCGCCACGGTGCCCGCATTCAGATAGCCGACGACACCGGCACTACTCGAGCCGTTAACTTCCCCGCGAACGATGACGTTTTTTACCGTTCCGCCGTCAACGTAGCCGAACAAGCCGACGTTCGTGCCGGATGCAACGTACAGCCCGCTCACCACGTGTTTTTGCCCGTCGAACGTGCCTTTAAACGGATTGGCCTCTGTGCCGATTGCCGTCCAAGGGCTACTTTCGCCGCCCAAATCCACGTTGGCAGTTAACGTAACGGTTTTGCCTTCGTACGTGTTGCCGCCGTTTACCGCTTCCGCAAACGTGGTAAATTCCGCCTTGGTACCGATAAAGATTTCGGTGGCGGAATCTGCCAACGCAACGGAAACGGACATAGTTGCTAACAGCACTAACGCCAAAACAACTATGAACATTTTCCTTGTGTTTTGTTTCATTTTTTCCTCCTACCTAACGTTGCAAGCCTTTGTCGCAACGGGATTTTTGTCCTTTGCTCCCCTCCGCAACAATGAATTACGGAGTGGAAGCGAACGGCAGGAGTCCTCGAACACAGGTAGGATGCGTTTGCGGCGGAACCTGCCGCACAACGCTTTCGGGAAGGAATTTTTGCCGAAAAAACCCGATTTCGACAAAAAAACAACCACCCTTTTCGGTGGTTGTAACACAAGCACGGTATTTGACGAAACTACGAAAAAGCACGCAAAAAAAGCCGAATCGCAAGTATCCGTCGCATAAACCTCGCCTCACCGAAAAGCCTATACTTTCGAGGCTAATCGGCAGGTCTCCTGACTTATGGCTCAAACACCGCTTAACTACCTTCCCAACTTGCGTCAGTGGCTGTAGCTGCTAAGCGATTCGCCAAATACAGTAGAGTGAGCTGAATCGCGGATTCGCACCGCGTTCCCTTTTGATGCCCTTGCGGGCAACCGTTCGCCTTTTCGCCGCCATTGTAATCCCCTAAAAACCGAAAGTCAACTTTTTTCACGGGGGAAAACGTTTTTTTTCTTTGTAAAATTTTTGTAATTAAAAAAAACCGAAACTTCGGGTTTCCTTTTCCTTGCTTTTCCTTTTGGATTCGGTTTTTGTTTTAACGTTTTTTTGTTTTGGGTTCTTTCGTTTGTGTTAGCTTTTTTTCTTTTGGGTTCGGTTTTTTTAGCGTTTTTTGTTTTGGTTTTTCCGTTTGTGTTAGCGTTTTTTCGGGATTACTTTGCCTGCCGTTTTCCGTTTTCCTTGTCGTTGTTTGCGTTTTCCGCTTCCTCCGCTATCCACAAAAAGCACTCGTTGCGAATGGCGTCCGTTGCCTTTTCCGCCGACAGGGTGCAAGGATGCCCCAAGCGACCGAAAATTTCCTGCGCCGTTTTAGCGACTTCGCTTTCGCTCAACAAGCCCCACGCCGCCTCGTCCAACAAATGCGCCAACAGCGAAACTTCCGCAACGACGTTCGGGCGGGCGGAAAGTTTTTGCACACAAGCCCGAAAGCCTTCTGCCGAAATGCCGCACTGCGTCAATGCGTTTTGCTCCGTCACGCCGAAGCGACCTAACCGTTTTTGCACGTCGTGTTGCGATTGTTCGCACAGCCCCGTTTGCAAAAACAACGCTTTTTTTACGGCGCGTTTCACAGCTTTGCCGATGCCCTCGCCGAGTTTGCTGTGCGTGCCGGCGTCCGTCAAAAAAATTTTCGACTGCGGGTTGGCAATGACCGCAATGCCGTCCGTCCCCGTGCCGGTAGCAAGCCCCGTCGTCCAAAGGCATGGGGCAAGGAGTTCCTGCAATGCCGCCGTTTTCGCTTCCGTTGCCGTAATTACCGCACGCACCAACGCGCTTTCCTTTAAATGTGCGTCGATTGCCAAAAACACGTTGACTGTCCCTGCCACGTGCTGCTGTGTTTCGCGCTCGTCCCACTGCGTCGGCTCCCCCACGCGCACGCCGTTGCGATCCACGCCTGCCGTAACGATGGCGGTAACGTTAACGCCGCCGCAAACTTCCTCCTCGCACACGGCGTTTCGCATATGCGCCGCCGTCGTTAACCCCGCAACGGTATGCCGATTTAGCCCGAGTTCCTCGGCAATGAGTGCAGCATGCTCCTCGTAGGTTTCGGCACGCATGGTGCAAATCGGCGTTTCCTCCCGCGTTTCGTCGTAGTGAAACAGGGCGGTTAAATCCTCCCGATAGCCACCGTTCAGCGGCGAAGTGCTGAGCACCTGCCGCGGCGCGCAAAAGCGCACGATCATGGAAATTTTGTTCCAAAGGACGGGGTCCGTCCCGAACAGTCGTTGCGTGTTCATTGCGTTTGTTCTCCTTCGTGTTAGGAATTTTTGCGGTTGCCGTAAGTCGTTTTTGCCGCATTCGCTTCGGTTGCCCGCTTTTTACTCGGTGCGCTTTTTCAGCCTTGCGCCTTGCCTTTTTCCCTTTTTCGGCAACGGAAAGACTTTTTCGCCCTTATGCCTTGCCGCTTGCGGCGGATTGTTTGCTTGTCGGCGGTTTTATCGGCAATTTTTCTTGTTCGGTACACGCCCGCAAAAAAGAAATAAGTTCGGTACGATACCGAACTTCCTTTCCTGTCCTTTTTGTCAAAACTTTTCGGTTTGCGTTGTTCCGAATTGCTACTTTTTACTGTCCTTGTAGTCGTTTTTATCCTTCGGTTTGTGCGTTTTTTTGATTTTTGTGCTTTCCGACATACGCAAAATCATAATGGCACCGATGACGGCAAACACAATGCCGATGGCAAGCACCACGTAAAAGCCCCACGCCTTCCCCTCAAACGGCACGGGCGTGTTGATTCCCCAAAGGCTGAAAATCAACGTCGGCAGGGAAAGAATGATTGTGATGATGGTAAACTTTTTCATGACGATGTTTAAGTTGTTCGACACGATTGACGCATAAGCATCCATGGTGCCGCTTAAAATATCGCTGTAAATCGAACACATTTCCATTGCCTGCTTGTTTTCCACAATAACGTCGTCCAACAGTTCCACGTCCTCCTCGTGATTGCGGATTTCCTCAAACAGTTGCACTTTTTCCAAAACGTACTCGTTCGCATTGATGCCCGTTGCAAAATACACCAGCGATTTTTCCAGCTCCATTAACTGAATGATTTCCTTGTTTTTCATGGAACGCTGCAATTCGCTTTGCACACGGTAGTTCATTTTGTCGATGTGTTTCAAATGTTGCAGGAATTTGGTGGCGTTGCGTTGCAACAGCAACAGCATGTTTCTGACACGCTTGTATGTTTGAAAGTTTCGCACCCTACCTTCAAAAAAGTCCGAAACCAAACTGCTTTCCTTAACCGAAACGGTAACGAAGTAGGAGTCGTTGTACAAAATTCCCAAAGGCATGGTTCCGTACTGCATTCCCCCGTAACTGTCCGTTTCGATGACGGTGGTATCCACGATAATCATCGTGCAGCCGTCCTCTTTTTCGATATGCGCGCGTTCCTCCTCGTCCAGCGCGACTTTTAGCATTTCCAGCGGCATCCCCGTTTTTTCCGCGACCGTTTCCAGTTCCTGATCGTTCGGGGACTGCAAATCGATCCAGCAGCCTTTTGCAATTTCATCCGGCTGCAGCAGAATTCGTTTGTTTTCTGCCGACTGCATTACGGTAAGCATTTTTTCCACCTCCCTGCGGGATTTTTTTTAGTGTAACAAAGAAAAGATTTTTTGGCAATATTTTTTACGGACTCGCCTCCCTTTTTCCGAAATTTTCGTCCGTAGGACGAAGGAAAACGCGGGGGCATAAAAAACCCGAAACGAAAATTTTTCGTTTCGGGTAACGGAATCGTTTGATTTTAACGATTTTTTAAATTCCTTTCCGTTGCAACGCACCGATGGTTATGCGTTTTTTTCCTTTGCCAAGTTTTGCTTCAAAATTTCGAGTTGATGCGCCAATTCCTGCGGCAGTTTTTCGCCGAATTTCGCATAAAACGTTTCGATTCCGGCAACTTCTTCCTGCCAAGTTTGCGGATCCACTTCCAACAGCGTTTTCCACACTTCCGGCGAAAGATCCAAGCCTTCCGCATTCAAATCCTGTTCAAACGGCAAGTACCCGATAGCGGTTTCACGTGCATCCGCCTTGCCTTCGCAACGATCGATAATCCAATCCAGCACGCGCATGTTTTCGCCAAAGCCCGGCCAAATGAAATGCCCTTCCGCATCCGTTTTGAACCAGTTGACGTTGAAAATTTTCGGCGGGTTGGTGCATTCCTTGCCGATTTGCAACCAGTGCGCAAAGTAGTCGCCCATGTTGTAGCCGCAGAACGGAAGCATTGCCATCGGATCGCGGCGCAGTACGCCTACCGCACCCGTTGCCGCCGCCGTCGTTTCGCTACCCATAACGGAGCCGATAAACACGCCGTGATTCCAATCCCGTGCTTCGTACACCAACGGTGCCGTTTTTGCACGACGACCGCCAAACACGATTGCCGAAAGTTTTACGCCGTTCGGGTTTTCGAACTCACTGCTTAAGCAAGGGCAGTTGACTGCCGGTGCCGTAAAGCGGCTGTTCGGATGTGCCCCTTTCGTACCCATGGATGCATTCCATTCCTTGCCTTGCCAGTCGATGGCGTGTTCCGGAGCCGGTGTGCCCATGCCTTCCCACCAAACGGTGTTGTCGTCCGTGTTTAAAACAACGTTTGTGAAAATCGTGTTTTTGCGCGTTGCCGCCATTGCGTTCGGGTTGGATTTGTCGCTTGTGCCGGGTGCCACACCGAAAAAGCCGTTTTCCGGATTAATGGCGTACAGTGAGCCGTCCTTGCCTTTGCGAATCCACGCGATATCGTCGCCCACGCACCAAATTTTGTAACCTTTTTTGCGATAACCTTCCGGCGGAATCAGCATGGCAAGGTTTGTTTTGCCGCATGCCGACGGGAATGCCGCCGCAATGTACTTAATTTCGCCGTTCGGTTTTTCCAGCCCGAGAATGAGCATGTGTTCTGCCAGCCATCCCTCGTTTTTCGCCTGATAGGACGCAATGCGCAGGGCAAAACATTTTTTGCCGAGCAGCACGTTGCCGCCGTAACCGGAATTGACCGACCAAATGGCGTTATCCTCCGGAAAATGGCAAATGTAGCGTTTTTCCGCATCCAATTCCGCTTTCGAATGGAACCCGCGCACGAAATCGTTGCTGTCGCCCAAGGCTTCCAACACTTTGTTGCCGATGCGCGTCATAATGTTCATGCTGAGCACCACGTAAATGCTGTCCGTCACTTCGATGCCGATTTTGCTGAACGGGCTGCCGACGGCACCCATCGAAAACGGAATGACGTACATATCGCGCCCTTTCATGCTGCCGCGGAAAATATCTTTCAACATTCCGTAGGCTTTTTCCGGATCCATCCAGTGATTGGTGACGCCGGCGTCTTCTTCCTTTTTGCAGCAAATAAACGTGCGGTCTTCCACCCGCGCTACGTCGTTT
>CAKPPA010000060.1 GCA_934177025.1 uncultured Clostridia bacterium | reverse complement strand
CATTTACTGCGGGGCAGCGGGCCGGACGGTGCGGAAGGCATGGCCCCCGTCAGCGGAAAATTCGTGCGGCCGTTGTTGGACACGTCGCGGGCGGAAATTTTAAATTACGCAAAGGAGCATCAAGTGCCTTACCGCACGGACGAAAGCAATGCGGACGTAGCGTTTACACGCAATCGTTTGCGGGCGCAGGCATTGCCGGTGCTAAAACAATGCAACCGAAAAGCGGTGGAAAATTTGTGCCGCTTTGCCGAAAGCATGCGGTTGCAAAATGCGGCGTTCGACGCAATGTTGCCGCAAAACGTCGTTTGCGTTACGGCGGAGGGCGTGGTTTGCTCGGCGGAAGCGTTTCGGCTCCCCGAAGCGGCGGCATACCGCTGTTTTAAACAGGCGTGGAATGCCTTAGGCTACTACGAAAATTTGGAAAGCAAGCATTTGCAAGCACTGTTTCGGTTAGGTTCGGCGGAAACAGGAAAAAAAATACGTTTGCCTTTTGACATTACGGCGGCGAGGGATTATAATGGCATTGTTTTTTACCGCGAAAGGGCGGTACCGCCTTACGAAATTGCGTTTCGGGAAGGGAGGCTTCCCTTTTTGAACGGAAACGTCAGCGTAGTGCCAAGCGGCGAAGGGCTTCGATTCGATGTGGACAAACTTCCGCAAGGCTGTGTGCTACGCAACCGCCGTGCGGGGGACGTGTTCCGTAAATTCGGCGGTGGAACCAAAAAACTCAACGATTATCTGACGGATTGCAAAGTCCCCGTTCGTGTTCGGGACAGCTTGCCGTTGGTGGCGAAAGGAAACCGCGTGTTTATTGTTGTCGGTAGGGAAATTTCCGAGGACGTCAAAACGGACGGGCGGACAAAAAACGAAAGAAGAATCCGATGGGAGGGGGAAAAATGAAAACGCATCCGTATGTGGAAAAGGTGTTGATTCAAAAGGACGACATTGCAAAAAAAGTCAACGAAATGGCGGAACTTTTGACGGAGGACTACAAGGGGAAAAACCCGCTGTTTATTTGTATTTTAAAGGGGTCCGTCATGTTTTATGCGGACTTAACGCGCAAAATCGACACGGAGTTGGAGCTGGAGTTTATGGCAATCAGCAGTTACGGCAACGGCACGACGACGAGCGGCGAAGTGCGCGTCATTAAGGACTTGGACGTCAGCATCGAAGGGCGGGACGTCGTCGTTGTGGAGGACATTGTGGACACGGGCGTAACGCTCAGCTACCTTTGCAAAATGCTGAAGGCACGGGGTGCGAAGTCGGTGGAAGTGGTGTGTTTGTTAAGCAAACCGGCACGTCGCAAGGCGGAAATCGACGTGAAGTACGTCGGTTTCGAAATTCCGGACGAATTCGTCATCGGCTACGGGCTGGATTTTGCGGAAAAATTCCGCACGCTCGAGGACGTTTGCGTGTTGAAACCGATGGCCTATCGGTAAACCGCGCGAAGTTATAAACTAAAAATCGCACGAAGTTATAAATTAAAAAAGGAGAACGTTATGTCGAAGGTGCCTACGCCGCACATTGCGGCAAAACAAGGAGAGTTTGCGGACACGGTGTTGATGCCGGGCGATCCGTTGCGCGCAAAACGCATTGCGGAAACCTACCTAAGCGGGGTAACGCAAATCAGCGACATTCGCGGCAACGGTGCGTACACCGGTTTTTACCGCGGCAAGCGCGTGAGCGTGATGGCAAGCGGTATGGGAATGCCGTCGATGGGAATTTACTCCTACGAATTGTTCCATTTTTACGACGTAAAAACCATTATCCGCATCGGCACGGCAGGGGCCTTGCAGGATGGGTTGGAGTTAAGGGACGTCGTGCTGGCATCCGGTGCCTGCACGGATTCCGCCTATGCAACGCAGTTCGACGTTCCCGGCACGCTTGCGCCGGTGGCGTCCTTCGACCTTTTAACGAAAGCGGCGGAAACGGCAAAAAAACAAGGCATTCCGATTCACGTCGGCAACGTGCTTTCCTCCGATCGGTTTTACGATGCGTCGGATTCGCTCAAACGATGGCAAAAAATGGGAGTGTTGTGCGTGGAGATGGAGGCCGCTGCGTTGTACTTAAACGCAATGCGTGCCGGCAAAAACGCACTTTGCATTTGCACGATTTCCGACCAACCGTTTACGGGCAAACAGTGTAGTGCGCAGGAACGGCAGGATTCCTTTACGGATATGATGCACCTTGCGCTGGAGTTGGCGTAATGAAGTATCTTATCGCGTCGGATTTGCACGGCTCCGCTTACTGGTGCGAAAAACTGATGCAAGCGTTTGCGCGTGAACGTGCGGATAAATTAATTTTGTTGGGGGATTTGCTGTATCACGGCCCAAGGAACCCTTTGCCCGAAGGGCACGATGCCAAACGCACGGCACAACTTTTAAATTCGGTAAAGGACAAAATTTTGTGCGTGCGCGGCAATTGCGATGCGGAAGTGGATCAGGTGCTGTTGGAATTTCCGATTTTTGCGGAAAATTTGCTGTTGGAGCAAAACGGAAAAACGGTGTTTTGCACGCACGGACATCACTACAGCCCGCAAAATCCGCCGTACTTGAATCGCGGCGACGTGTTGCTTACGGGGCATACGCACGTGGTAGCAAAGGAACGGACGGAAACGTTTACCTACTTAAATCCCGGCTCCGTTGCACTCCCCAAAGGCAACGGGCAGCGCGGCTATTTGACGCTGGAAAAGGGCAAGTTTGTGTTTTGTCGGTTGGACGGCGAAACAACGGACGAGTACGACATGGCGTCGTTTGAAGTAAAATAGGCAAGGAACAAAAAGGGAATTCGGCATTTTTAAGGGAGCAAAAATCGCCGAAAAGCGGAAGCACCGAAAAAGGAAAAACGCATCGAAAAAAGTCCATTCGAAGCGGAAAACTTTTCGGTGTTTTTTTATGGAAAAAAAGCCGAAAAGCAGGGACGCTTTAGCCTGCTTACGCATTAGCGAACTAAAGGCATTTCTTGTTAAAAAAACGACAAAAGCATTGCAATTTTTTGTAGAGTATGCTTAAATGGATTTGTAAAAATATCGGGATTTGCGAAAAAGCAATTTCGTGAAAAGGAAGGTGCAAGATGGAAAAAGTGATAATTGACGGCGCGACTTTGTCGGTAGAGGATATTGTTAAGGTAGCACGCGACAAAGCGCAAATCGAAGTCGATCCGAAAGTTTTGCCGAGGATGAAAGCATCGAGGGATCTGGTGGAAAGAGTCGTAGCGGAAGCACGGCCTGTTTACGGAATCACAACCGGATTCGGAAAATTCGCGGATGTTTCCATTTCCGAAGAGGACAGCCGTAAGTTGCAAAAAAATCTGATTATGAGCCACTCCTGCGGAGTCGGCGAACCGTTCCCGGAGGAAATCGTGCGGGCAATGATGTTGTTGCGTATCAACGCACTTGCCGTCGGAAATTCCGGAATCAGCCAAAACACGTTTAACACGTTAATCGAAGCCTTGAACAAAGGCATCGTTCCGGTTATCCCTTGCAAAGGCTCGTTGGGAGCCAGCGGGGACTTAGCACCGCTGTCGCACATGGTGTTGACCATCATCGGCGAAGGCGAAGCGTTTTACCAAGGCGTGCGGATGCCGAGCGCGGAAGCACTGAAAAAAGCAGGCATGAAGCCGTGCGAACTCACTTCCAAGGAAGGCCTTGCGTTAAACAACGGCACGCAGGCAATGAACTCCATTGCAACGTTGGCAGTGCACGACGCGGAAATCATTTCCAAAACGGCGGACATTGCTGCATCGCTCACGATGGAAGCGGTGGAAGGCATTATTTCCGCATTTGACCCGCGCATTCACGATTTGCGTAAACAACCGGGGCAAAAGGACGTTGCGGAAAACGTTCGCAAAATTTTGAGCGGCAGCAAAAACGTAACGAAACAAGGCGACAAACGCGTGCAGGATCCTTACTGCTTGCGTTGCGTACCGCAAATTCACGGTCCGTCGAAGGATTCGTTGGAGTACGTAACGGGCATCGTCAGCCGCGAAATTAACGCCGTAACGGATAACCCGTTGATTTTCCCTGACACGGACGAAACCTTCTCCGGCGGAAACTTCCACGGGCAGTACCTGTCCATGGCAATGGACTTTTTGGGCATTGCGTTGGCGGAATTCGCAAACGTGTCCGAACGTCGTATCGAACGTATGGTAAACCCGCAGTTGTCCTTCGGCTTGCCGGCATTCCTTGTGAAAAACGGCGGACTGAACAGCGGCTTTATGATTCCGCAGTACGTTGCGGCAGCGTTGGTTTCCGAAAACAAAGTGTTGGCGCATCCGGCAGTGGTGGACTCCATTACGTCGTCCGCAAATCAGGAGGACTTGGTGTCGATGGGTATGACCGCGGCACGGAAAGCAAGGGAAATCCTGTTCAACGTCACGAACGTTTTGGGTATCGAAATCATGGTTGCTTGCCAAGCCATCGAACTGGCGGGGCGTGCGGATAAATTGGCTCCTGCAACGAAAGCGGTGTTCGACCGCGTGCGTAAGGACGTTTCCTTTGTGGAAAACGATCGTTTCCTGTCGCCGGACATCCACAAATGTGCAGAACTCGTGAAAAACGGCGAAATCGTGAAGGCTTGCGAAGCCGTCACCGGAGAATTGAAATAAGGAGAATCGAAAATGGTAACGAATTATGATATTGCACAGGCAATGACAATTAAACTGGATGGCGAACTGCCTCCGAAAAAACCTTTTGCCGAGGGCATTCGTCGTGCCCCGAAAAGGGAATTTTTGCTTTCGCAAAAGGATACGGAACTTGCGTTGAAAAACGCATTGCGTTACTGCCCTGAGGAATGGCACGAAACGTTGATTCCGGAATTTTTGGACGAACTTTACACAACGGGTCGTATTTACGGCTACCGTTTCCGTCCGGAAGGCCGCATTCAAGGCAAACCGATTGACGAGTACAAAGGCAACTGCATCGAGGGCAAAGCGTTCCAAGTGATGATCGACAACAACCTCGACTTCGACATTGCGTTGTACCCTTACGAACTCGTTACTTACGGCGAAACGGGTCAAGTGTGCCAAAACTGGATGCAGTACCAACTGATCCGCAAGTATTTGGAAGTGCTGAAGGACGATCAAACGTTGGTAGTGATGTCCGGACATCCTTTGGGATTGTTCCGTTCCGCAAAAACGTCGCCACGCGTTATCATTACGAACGCGTTGATGATCGGCCGATTTGACGATCAGGAAAATTGGCACCGTGCGGAAGCATTGGGCGTAGCAAACTACGGACAAATGACGGCAGGCGGCTGGATGTACATCGGGCCGCAAGGCATCGTTCACGGCACGTACAACACGATTTTGAACGCAGCGCGTTTGAAACTCGGCGTCGGCCCGAAGGAGGACTTGAAAGGCAAATTGTTCGTCAGCTCCGGCTTGGGCGGCATGAGCGGCGCACAAGGCAAAGCATGCGAAATCGCAAACGGCGTTTGCATTATTGCGGAAGTGGATGCGTCCCGTATCGAAACGCGTCATTCGCAAGGCTGGATTTCCAAAGTTGCGGAAACCGGCGAGGAAGCATTCCGCTTGGCGAAAGAATATATGGATAAAAAGGAACGGATGTCCATTGCGTTCCACGGTAACATTGTCGACTTGCTCGAATATGCAATCGAACACAACATTCACATCGACTTACTGAGCGACCAAACGTCCTGCCACGCAGTGTACGACGGCGGTTACTGCCCGCAAGGCTTAACGTTTGAAGAACGTACGGAAATGTTGGCAAACGATCAGGAAAAATTCCACAAAATGGTGGATGCAACGTTGAAGGCGCACTTCGAAGCGATTAAGGAACTGCACAAACGCGGCACGTACTTCTTCGACTACGGCAACAGCTTCATGAAGTCGGTTTACGACTCCGGCATTAAGGAAATTTGCGCAAACGGCGAAAACGAACTCGACGGATTCATTTTCCCGTCCTACGTGGAAGATATTTTGGGTCCGGTTTGCTTCGACTACGGCTACGGCCCGTTCCGTTGGGTGTGCCTGTCCGGAAAACCGGAAGATTTGCACAAAACGGATATGGCAGCCATGAACTGCATCGATCCGGATCGTCGCTATCAGGATTACGACAACTGGGTGTGGATCCGCGATGCGGAAAAGAACAAACTCGTTGTCGGCACGCAAGCGCGTATTTTGTATCAGGATGCAATCGGCCGCTTGACCATTGCATTGAAATTCAACGAAATGGTGCGTAACGGCGAAGTCGGCCCGATTATGTTAGGCCGCGACCACCACGACTGCGGCGGCACGGACGCTCCGTTCCGCGAAACCTCCAACATTAAGGACGGTTCCAACATCATGGCGGATATGGCAACGCAAATTTACGCAGGAAACGCAGCCCGCGGCATGAGCCTGATTGCCCTGCACAACGGCGGCGGCACGGGTATCGGCAACTCGATCAACGGCGGCTTCGGCATGGTGCTGGACGGAAGCGAACGTGTGGACAACATTTTGAAAAACTCCATGCCTTGGGACGTTATGGGCGGCGTAGCACGTCGTAGCTGGGCACGGAACGATCATTCCTTGTCGACCTGCATCGAGTACAACGGACTGAACATGAACTCCCACATCACGTTGCCTTACTTGGCAGATGAACAAAAAGTTTCCGAAGCAGTTGCAAAAACGTATGCGGCAAACGCTCCGAAACACAATAAATAATTACGTACCTTTGGTTTAGG
>CAKPPA010000059.1 GCA_934177025.1 uncultured Clostridia bacterium | reverse complement strand
ATCCACAATCGGGTTAATGGCAAGGGAAGTCAAAATCGTAATTAACGAGTTTGCAACCAAGTACACCGCAAACGCCGACGTGTACATCAACGCAAAAAATCCCATCATAATCGGCATGAAAATCATCATAACTTTTTGTTGTCCCGCCATAGGGTCGGACGGATCGGGTTTTTCGCCTTTTTTACGGCTAGTCGTGCTGACGAGTTTTGTGGAAAATACCGAAAGTGCAATGGACAAAATCGGCAAAATCAACAAACCGTTCCAGCCCGTAGCCCCGATGAGTTTGTACCCAGGTTCCTTCGCCAAAACGCCTTCGCGAATGTTGTTGTAAACGTTTTCGTTTACTTTGTCCGCTCCGACGCCTGCCGCGCCGATGCCGCTGCCTTGCGTAAACTCCTGATACGTCGGCATCGGTTCCACCCAGGAATCCGGCCGCCAAATGTTTTTAATCCACAAAAAGGATTCGTGATTTTCCTGATAGTACGTGCCTACCTTGTCCTTGGCGTAAGCAATGGCCTGTGCGGAAAGTTCCTCGCCGCTGAGCCCTTGCGCCGTTAATTCGGCGTGCTTTTCGTTAAACGCTTCGGTGTACACCTGTTCCAACTTCAAGTAGTCGCTTACGTTCACGTAGGCGTTGTAGCTGTTCAGCCCCGTAAACATTACGATAAAAATCACCATGGTCAAGATGGTAGGCAAACAGCTTGCAAACGTGGAATAGCCTTGTTTTTTGTAAAGTTTCAGTTTTTCCTGATTCGCTTTGTTTTGGTCGTCCGCATACACTTTGTCGATTTTTTCCAGCATCGGCTGCATTTTCGCCATTTTCAGCGTGTTTTTTTTCATCGACAGGCGTTGCCAAAAATCCAACGGCAGCGTGATTAGTTTTAAAATTACGGTAAACAAAATCACCGCCCAACCGTATTCGCCGACAAATTCGTAAAGTCCTTTTACGATTTGCCCGATAAAGTTTAAATCCGGTGCCTGCAAACCTCCGGCAAATGCGAATAACCGGCTTACAACATCCATTTCAGATCTCCTTTGAAATGATAGGGGATCGGATCGAACCCTCCTTTGCCCCAAGGCGCGCAACGCAGCACGCGCTTGAGCGTAAGGATTCCTCCTTTTAAGGTACCGAATTCCCGAAACGCTTCCATCCCGTAAACGGAACAAGTCGGCGTGTAAATGCACGACTTGCCTAACATCGGCGAAAGCACCGCTTTATAAACTTTCAGTAATCCGATACAAATCCATTTCATTCCGATAATAATTTTGCTTTTTTCAGCAAATACTCCATTTCCGTCCGATACGTTTGCGTATCGATCCCGTTGCGTCGCGGGATTAAAATGTAGTGATAGTTCGGGTCCAACTGCGGCAAAAAAGAGCGGAAACATTCCCGCAATTGCCGTTTGACGCGATTTCGTTCCACCGCTTTTCCGAACTTTTTTCCGACGGAAAACCCGACTTTTAATTTGCCGTTTAAATTTTTTCCATACAACAAAACGAGGCAGCGGTTACTTAACGCGCTTCCTTTTTTGTACAGATAGCGAAATTGATAATTTTTTTTTAAACGGTAAATTTCGTTCATCGGTTACGCGGAAAGATGCTTTCTGCCTTTGTTGCGTCTTCTCGCAAGCGTTCTCTTGCCGCCTTTCGTTTTCATTCTCGCGCGGAATCCGTGCACTTTGCTTCTTTGTCTTTTTTTAGGTTGATAAGTTCTTTTCATATTCGTCCTCTCTTTTCACTCTTTTCGGTGATACTGATTTAAACCGCACAATCTCTCATTATGCTCAAACAGTATAGCCTTTTTTTCCTTCCCTGTCAAGCAACCGTCGTCCTGCCAAAAGGGAAAAGCGTGGTTTTTTGCGCATTCTTTTTCGGAACGTTCCGCATTTTTTCGTTTCGTTTTTTTTCGGCGATTTTTCGCGATAGGGGAAAGGGCTTGTCCTTACTCCGTAATTGTTCCGTAACGCAAGGAAAAACAAAAAACAACCGTTGTAAACGGCTGCTTTTTTTTGTTTTAAAAACACAATTACTGTTTTAAAATCATATCCTTTAAATCCCTGACGTAGGTCGCAATGCGGTTGTCCGTTTTTACGAGTTCCCCGATTTTGTCCCGCGCGTGCATTACGGTCGTGTGATCCCTCCCGCCGAACGTTTGCCCGATGGTCATTAACGGTACGGTTAAAAATTCCGTAATTAAGTAAATGCAAATTTGGCGCGGCTCCACGATTTCCTTGTTTTTCTTTTTGCCGACCAAACTTTCCCGCTCCACTTTAAAGTAGTCCGTTACGCAATCGATGATGGAATCCATCGTCAAAATTTCCTTTTTGTTGTTGGAGTAATCCTTTAACGCCGCGTTTACCACGTCCTCCTCGTTCGGCGAACGATTCGTTAACATTGCGTAACTGACGACTTTTGTCAACAAACCCTCAAGTTCGCGCACGTTTGACTGCACTTTGCCTGCAAGTACACGCAAAATTTCCGTGTCGATGTCGTAATGCTCCGCCTGTGCCTTTTTTTGCAAAATGGCAATGCGCGTTTCCAAATCCGGCGGTTGAATGTCGCAAATCAGGCCGCCTTCAAACCGTGTGCGAAGCCGTTCCTCCAATGGGTTAATTTCCTTCGGCGGGCGATCGGAGGAAATGACGATTTGCTTGTTTGCATGGTACAAATCGTTAAAGGTGTGAAAAAACTCCTCCTGCGTGCTGACGGTTTTTGCAATAAACTGAATGTCGTCGATCATGAGGACGTCCACGTCCCGATATTTTTTACGAAACGCCTGTTTCGAGTCGGGGTTTTTCGTGTCCCGAATGGCGTCGATTAATTCGTTGGTAAACCGCTCGCTGGAAACGTACAACGTTTTTAATTGCGGATTCGTTTCCTTTAATTGGTTGCCGATGGCGTGCATAATGTGCGTTTTTCCTAAACCCACGCCGCCGTAAATAAACAGGGGATTGTACTTTACGCCGGGTTGCTCCGCAACCGCTTTTGCCGCAGCCGCAACAAATTCGTTGGATTTTCCCACAACGAAGGTGTCGAACGTGTACTTGGAAACAAACGTGGATTGCGTCAGTTCCTCCGCCGGTTCCGTCGTGGACGCTTTTTCGGCAGAACTTTCCTTCAACCGTTCCTCATAGCCTTCCAAATCCTCCGGCGAAATGATTTCGCAATCGGTAAGCGAAGGGATTTCCTTGTGCATCGCATTACGGATTTCGTCCTTATGCCGCCGTTCCACTACGTTTCGACTGGCTTCCGTCGGCGTCATCAGCACGAGTTTATCCTCGTAAATGCCGATCGGCTCCATGGTTTTTATCCACAGATCAAACGCCAACGCCGACACTTCCGTTTCCAATGCCGCCATGATTTTTTTCCATATTTCCGCTAAGTTTTTCATACTACCCCTCTTTTGCCGTCGAAAATCAATTATACTACAACTCGATTTTTTTGCAAGACGTTTGTGTCTTTTTTTTTCGGTTTTTTTTAAGTTTTCCACTTTTTTCCGCATCATCAAAAAGTTATACACAATTTTATCAACCGCCGAAAATCTCTATTTTTTCGCCAAAAACGCAAGATATAGTATTGCTTTTTTAACGAAAACCATATATAATTAACCTATCGAAAAGATATGCACATTTCCACTTTCCCTACGGAAACTACTTGAAAAAAATAATTAATTTAATCATAACGGAGGAAAAAATGAAATTCATCTGCGACGGGCTGGATTTAAACGAAGCGATTGTAAAAGTCAGTAAGGCTTTGGGAAATAAAATTACGAATCCGATTTTGGACGGAATCAAAATCACGGCAAAGGAGGATACTTTGACGCTGTTCGCCACCGATTTGGAGCTTGCCATTGAAAAAAAAATCAAGGCAAACGTGTTTGTGGAAGGCGAAACGGTGGTGCCTGGCCGCCTGTTAGGGGATTTAATTCGCAAACTGACGCAGGAACAAATCGAAGCGAGTTTAAACGACAAAAATCAATTAAAAATTCGCTACACCGACAGCGAAGTGGTGTTGCAATGCTTTCCTTCGGAGGATTATCCGAAACTCGAAACGTTCGAAAAAAAGGAATGTTTCAGCATTTTGCAATCGGAATTGAAACGCGCGGTGGATAAATCCATTTTTGCGGTGTCGACGGATGACGGCCGCCCGATTTTGAAGGGTTGTTTATTAAAAGCCGAGGACTACACGCTTACTTCCGTGGCTTTGGACGGGTACCGCATGGCAATTGTGAAACAAGGCTTGGAAAAGAAAACGGACGAAATGAAAAAAGTCGTGCCGAGCCGCAGTTTAAACGAATTAAGTAAACTCCTCGATGACGACGATTTGGTTGTCAACGTGTACTTGGAAAAGAATTACTTACTTGCGGATTTGGGGGACACCACGCTGTTAACCAGACTTTTGGTGGGGGAATACCTCAATTACGAACAACTCATTCCGAAGGAATTTTCCACAACGGTGGTAATTAACAAAAATCAGTTCGAAAATGCGTTGGAACGGGCAAGTATTTTAGCACGGGAGGAAAAACGCAACAACCTTGTGAAGTTCGACATTAAGGAAAACGTGATGACGTTGGAGTCGAACAGCGAAATCGGCAACATCAGCGAAAAAATTGCAATTAACCTTACGGGAAAGGACTTAAACATTGCGTTTAACGCAAGATATTTGTCGGACAGCATTAAAGCCATCGACAAGGAATTTATCAAAATGAGTTTCACTTCGCCGGTTGCGCCGTGTATCATTACGCCGTGCGACGGGGAGGAATTTTTATACTTGATTCTTCCGGTGCGAATTATTTAAAACATTTTTGAAAGGCGAACAAGGCAGGATAACCAAAACGTTATCCTGTTTTTTTGTGTAAAAAAAGGAAAAGACCGAAAAATTGTGGAAAAGTGGATAAGAAAGGGGGATAAGTGGTTTCGGTTTTAAAACGCCTTTCGGAAAAGGAAAAAAAGAAAATTTCAAAAGCATTCCAAAAGCGAAAAGTGGAAAAAAAGTAGGAAAAAAGTGGATAGGTGGAAAGGGTGGATAACACGTTGTGTAAATGTGGAAGGAGAATAGTGCCCCTTATTTTTTTGCAAAAAAAAAGCCTTCCCTAAGGAATAGGGGAGGCGATGCCGTCACGGACGGAAAAGAGGGAGTACGTTAAGCCTTTTACCGTTTCCTCCTCCAAATGCGTGGCGGTAATTAAAATTTGCACGTCCTGTCGGAAGGAAATCAATTTTTTTTGCCGTTGCGGATCCAATTCGCTTAACACGTCGTCCAACAATAAAATTGGAGTATCCCCCGTTAATTTTCGAAAAATTTCAATTTCCGCAAGTTTCAGCGACAAGGCAACGGTGCGTTGCTGCCCTTGCGAACCGAATGCGCGCACGTCCGTGCCGTTGACCAAAAAACCGATGTCGTCGCGGTGCGGACCGACGGTGGTAAACCCTGCGTAAAAATCCTTTTCAAACATTTCCTCCAGCCGTTTTTTGTACTGTACGGAAAGGGGCTTTTCGTCCGTTTGCTGCAAGGAGGAAAGATAGCACAATTCCAACGATTCCTTTTCGTCGGTTAAAAAAGCATGCGTTTGTGCAGCAATTTCCTTCAGTTTGTCGGTAAAATTCGTGCGTTTTCGCACGATAATTTCCGCTTCCCGTGCCAGTTGCGCATCCCAAACGGAAAGCATTTCCTTTAAAGCGATTTTGTCCTTGGTGGTTTTTAACAGTTTGTTGCGCTGCTCCAAAATTTTGTTAAAACGGCTCAGCGAAAAGAAGTACGCTTTGTCGATTTGGCACAAGTCGATGTCCAAAAAGCGGCGTCGTTCCACCGGACCGGATTTTACGATTTTCATTTCGTCCGGCGAAAAGTAAATTGCGTTAACGTACCCGAGTAGTTCCGAAACTTTTGCCACGCGCACGGAATTGACGGAAATTTTTTTCGGTTCCGTGCGGGAAAGCGTCAGTTCCACACAGCCTTCGCCGTAAATGCTTTGAAATTCCGTTTTGACAAAAGCACTTTGTTTGTCGCGGCAAATCAAATCCCGATCGGGGCTCCTAGGCGATTTGCCGAGGCAGCACAAATAAACGCTTTCCAAAAGATTGGTTTTTCCTTGGGCGTTTTTTCCGATAAAAATGTTGATGCCGTCCCGAAATTGCAACGTTTGCGGTTTTAAGTTGCGAAAATCACGAACGGTGACGCTGTTGATTTTCATACGAAAATTATACCATAATTTTTGAAAAAGGAAAACCCTAAACGTAAGCAGAGTTGTGAAAGAGAATGATAAAAATTAAATTTTGGAAATGCGCTTTTAAACGAGGACAAAAGGCTCACGAATCATTTTTGCCGTGAGCCTTTTTTAATGTGTTAAATTGCTATAAGTTTGCTTTATAATCCGTTCCCCAGTCAAACATTGCGTCAAGAATAGGTTTTAACGTTTTCCCTAATGCGGACAAAGAATATTCCACTTTCGGCGGAACTTCGGCAAAAACTTCGCGTTCGACAAGTCCGTCCTCTTCGAGAGCACGCAAATTATCCGTCAGCACTTTTTTACTGATTCCGGGGACGGTTTTAATAAAGTCCGAAAACCGCTGTGTACCGTTATAAATTAAGTTTCGTAATATCAGTAATTTCCATTTATTTCCTATCAGTTGAACGGTGGTTGCAACGGGACATTCCGGCAATTCTTCTTTCGTCAGCATAAAAACTCCTTATCTTTTTTTTACATTCTATCAAAACGCCCTTAAAAAGTCAATAGTTCAAAAATGAAACCTAGTAACAAAACTATTATCGGGTAATAGAAAAGTAACGTTTGTGAAAAATTTTTTTTAGTGTGTT
>CAKPPA010000058.1 GCA_934177025.1 uncultured Clostridia bacterium | reverse complement strand
GTAAAGGCACCGTGCTCCTCCCAATGCACGTTTTGCGCGCCGATATGCACGTTGCTTCCTTTCGTCAACCGCACCGCCGCTTTTAAGTCCGTAAACGGCACGCACAACACAAGGGTGTGCGTTGCTTCCGCTACCAACGGAAGGAGCGAAGTCAGTAACTTTTCCGCTTCCTGTTCCGTTAAATTCATTTTCCAATTTCCTGCAATTACTTTTTTCATTCTTTTTCGTCCAAACAAGCCACTCCCGGCAATTCCCGTCCTTCCAGAAATTCCAAACTTGCGCCTCCACCCGTAGAAATATGCGTAATTTTGTTACGAAAACCCATTTGAATGACGGCCGACGCACTGTCCCCGCCGCCAACGACGGAAACCGCGCCGCTGTCCGCAACCGCTTCCGCAATGCGGTAAGTTCCTTCACGGAATTTTTCCATTTCAAACACACCGAGAGGGCCGTTCCAAAGGATGGTTTTCGATTGTCGAATTTTTTCGCAGTAAAGTTTTGCCGTTTCGGGTCCAATGCCCATTCCCATAAATCCGTCCGGAATTTCGCAACTTTTTACCACGCGCACTTCCGACGTTTCGTTAAATTCGGCGGAAACGACGTTATCCACCGGCAACAACAGTTCCACGCCCTTGTCCTTTGCCGTTTGCATCAATTCCCTTGCAAGTTCCTTTTTGTCCTCCTCGCAAATGGACGTGCCGACGGAATAGCCCAGCGCACGGAAAAACGTGTACGCCATGCCCCCACCGATTAAAATCCGATCCGCCTTTTGCAAAAGGTTGGAAATGACGCCGATTTTATCGCTGACTTTGGCACCGCCCAAAATCGCCGTAAACGGACGTTGCGGCTGCTCCAGTAATCCGCCGAGTACGTTCAATTCCTTTTCCATTAAAAACCCGCTGACGCAATCGTTGACGAATTGCGCTACCCCTGCCGTCGACGCATGTGCGCGGTGTGCGGTTCCGAAAGCGTCGTTGACGTAAACGTCCGCAAACGCTGCCAATTTTTTCGCAAATGCCGGATCGTTTTTTTCTTCTTCCGGACAAAAGCGAACGTTTTCCAACAACACTACGTCCCCGTCCTTCATGGCGTTTACCGCTTGTTCCGCGTCGGCACCGACCGTAGTTTCGGTAAGTACCACCGGCTGATGCAACACTTCCGCCAATTTTTCCGCCACCGGTTGCAAGGAATATTTTTTTTGCACTTGTCCTTTCGGCCGCCCGAGATGCGAGCAAAGGATAACCTTTGCGCCGTGCTCCGTCAAATAGCGAATCGTCGGCAACGCACCGAGGATGCGATTGTCGTCCGTCACCTTGCCGTCCGCCACCGGCACGTTAAAGTCCACGCGCACCAAACATTTTTTTCCTTTGACGTCGATATCTTTTACCGTCTTTTTCATTTCCCCTCAAAAACCCCTTAAAAATTAATCTTCGTTTAAAATACTGTGAGCAATGTACGTCAGGTGATCCCCCACCCTTTCGAGATTCCCCACCAAGTTAACAAACACGGAACTGCTGTTCGGCGCACATTCGCCTTCGTTCAACCGCTTGATGTGATTCGACACCAACTGCTTTTTCATGGAGTCGATTTCGTCTTCCCGCCGATCGATTTCCGGAATCATGCCTTCGTAACGGTTTTCAAACGCGTAAATACTGTCGCGGAACAACAGCGTCACTTTGTTGAGCATTTCCTTAATATCGTTCGCAACCACGTCCGAAAAGGCAAGGTTTTCGCTCACTGCCGTGTCGGTGTAGCGCGTGATGTTGTAGGAAAGGTCGCTGATACGCTCGATGTCCGAAACAACGTGATACATGGAGCCTACCGTTTGCTCGTCCTGATACGACATATCCTCCGCCGACAAGCGCACGATATATCGCGTGATTTCCTGCGACAAAAACTCCACTTCCGTTTTGATTTCCACCACTTTTACGGATTGGGATTCGTCCTTTTCCAAAAAGCCCTTAACGGCAAGTTCCAGCCCCTCGCCGGACATCCTTGCCATACTGCCGATTTCCTTAATTAACTGTGCCACCGCAACGGACGGCGATTTTAAAAAACGTTCGTCCAAAAACTTCAGCCGTTTTTCCTCCGACGGCTTGTCGCGCACAATCAGTTGCGACAGTTTTACCAAGTAATCGCGGAACGGCAACAACAGGATGGTTACCACCACATTGAAAAACGTGTGGAACATTGCAATTTGCGTTGCCGGCGAACGCGGGAACCATGCGGCAAACGTCGCGTCCATAAAGTTCGGCAACAGCAAAAGGAAAATCGTAAACAACAGCGCGCCGCCGACGTTAAACAACAAGTGAATGATTGCCGCGCGTTTTGCGTTGGCGTTCGTACCGATCATGGACAAAAGTGCCGTGATACAGGTGCCGACGTTCGTCCCCAAAATGACGTACAGCACGGCATTTCCGCCGCCGCCGATCACAACGCCGCCCGTCGCCATGGTAATGAGGATACCCGTAACAGCGGAGGAACTTTGCACCAGTGCGGTAAACAGCATGCCGGCTAGCAACAAAATTGCCGGATTCGACACCGTGGAAACGACGTTAGCAAAAAACGGACTGTCCTTCAGCGACGACATTGCCGTTGACATGTACCCCAAGCCGACAAACAGCAGCCCTAAGCCTGCCATTACCGTGGCAAACGCACGTTTCCGATCGTTTTTTGCAAAAAACGTAATGAAAATTCCGATAAACGCCAACAATGTTGCGATTTCCGTGATTTTAAACGCCTGTAGCGACGCAATTTGCGCCGTAATGGTGGTGCCGATGTTCGCACCCATAATCACGGAAGCCGCCTGTGTCAGCGTCATGACGCCCGCATTTACGAAACCTACGACCATAACCGTCGTTGCCGACGAACTTTGAATAATTGCCGTAGCCGCCGCGCCGACGCCGACGCCCATAAAGCGGTTGTTCGAAATTCGATTGAAAAGACTTCGCATATGGTTGTCCGCAAGTTTTTCCATGCTGTCGGACATCATTTTCATTCCCACCATAAACACGCCGAGGCCTGCAAGCAGCGCAATAATTTGGTAGAAATAAATCTGTTCAAAAAATGCTTCCATAAAACTCCTTTATCGTAAGTTTATTATACCTTCTTTAAAAGATCGAGTCAACGCCGGAAGGGGAATCCTTCGAAAAAGTTCCCGTTTTGCGCTGTGCCTTTTTCCGCCGTTTGCGGCTACTTGCCGCTTCCTCCCCACTGCGGATCCGTCAAATGCCCGATTTCGTTTAATCCGCCGAAGTCGTTTTGCCGAAACGCCTCGTACACGACAATCGCCACGGAATTGGATAAATTCAGCGAACGAATTTGCCCGAACATCGGAATGCGTGCCGCCGTGTCGTAATGCTCGTGAATCAACGCTTCGGGTAGCCCCTTGGTTTCCTTGCCGAACACCAAAAAGTCCCCGTCCCGATAGGAAACTTCGGCGTAGTTTTGTTGCGCCTTCGTTGTGTAAAAGTAAAAATTGCGATCGGGAAATTTCCGAAGCAATTCCTCAAAACTGTCGTAGTAAAAAATGTTCAATTTGTCCCAATAGTCCAACCCTGCGCGTTTTAAATGACGGTCGGTGATTTCAAACCCCAACGGCCGCACCAAATGCAAATCGCACCCCGTTGCGGCGCACGTCCGCGAAATGTTGCCTGTGTTTTGCGGAATTTCCGGTTCCACCAGCACGACGTTAAATTTCATTTTGTCCTCCGAAAAATAAATCCAAACTGTTTTGTATTTGCCGGCTGCTCGTTGCCGACTGCACGTCCCTTAAAACTTCCTTTGCACCGCGTAGCCCTTTTAAAAAGTACGGAGCCTGCCGTTTTAGCGCATTGGTTAAGTACCGTTCCCCATAATGCTTTTGCGTCAGTTGAATGTACCGAAAAAGCACGCTTTGCTTTTCCTTTACGTCGGCTTCGTCGCGCCCCGAAAAAATCCACGGATTCCCCAATGCGCCGCGTCCGATGGCAACGCCGAAACAACCCGTTTCCCGTAACACACGCTCCGTATCCCGAACGGAACGGATGTCGCCGTTGGCATAAACGGGAACGGTTACTTTTGCGTTTGCTTCCGCAATGGCATCGTAGCGTGCTTTTCCCGCATACATTTGCGGGCGCGTTCGGCCGTGAATCGTCAAAGCGTCGGCACCGCTTTCCGCACAGATTTTTGCAAACTCCACGCAATTTTGGTTTGCTTCCGTAAAGCCCAACCGAAATTTGACGGAAACGGGCTTTTGCACGTTTTGTTTTACCGTTTCGATGATTTTTGCGGCAAGGAGCGGCTGTTCCATTAACGCGCAGCCGTCCCCGTTGCGCACGATTTTCGGCACGGGGCATCCCATGTTGATGTCGATGCCGTCAAACACTTCCACCGCCGGATGCTTTACCGCCAACCGAAACGCTTCCGGCTCGTGCCCGAACAACTGCAAAATCCGCGGATGCTCGTCCGCCTCCGCCTTCAGTAGTTCTGCCGTGCGAACGTTGTTTAAACTCAACGCTTTTGCGCTGACCATTTCCGTCACAACCGCCCCTGCGCCGTACTCCAAACAAATTTTGCGAAAGCCTGCGTCGGTGTAGCCCGCCATCGGAGCCAACAGCATTCGATTTTTTACCAGCGTGTTCCACTCCATGTCAAACCTTCTTTTTGGCTTCTTCCCACAACACGTCCTTTTCGGCAGGCGTCATTTCGTTTAACGTTTTGCCTTGTTTTTGTGCCAATCGCTCCGTTTCCGCAAAGCGACGCAAAAATTTTTCGTTTGCGTTGTTTAAGGCAAGTTCCGGCGAAAGATCCGCCCAACGCAGTAAATTGACGACGGAAAACAACAAGTCGCCGCCTTCCTCCTCCGGCGTGGCAGAATTTGCAAAGCGGCACGCTTGTTCAAACTCCGACCACTCCTCCTTGCATTTTTGGCGCACTTGTTCCGCCGTTTCAAAATCCATGCCTGCTTTTGCGGCACGTTTTTGCAGTTTGTAGGCACGCAAAAGCGACGGAAAACTTTTCGGCACGGCGTTTAACCGATCCGTCCCCGTTTCCGTTCCCTTTTCGATGTTTTTATTTTTTTCCCACACGTCCAACGCCGTGGCGGCATCCTTTGCGCAATCGCCGCCGAACACGTGCGTGTGCCGATCCAACAATTTGCGGCAAACGCCCGTCAAACAATCGTTTAATGTAAATTCGCCGTCGCTTTCCGCCACTTTAACGTGAAACAACGGTTGCATCAGTAAGTCGCCCGTTTCCTCCAGCATGCCGGCAACGTCCTTTTGGTTGACGGCATCCACCAATTCGTAGGCTTCCTCCACCGTGCTTTCCCGCAAGGTTTCGTGCGTTTGCGCGCGATCCCACGGGCAACCGTTTTCGGAACGCAACACGTCCAAAATTTCCAACAAATCGGCAATTCCGAACCGACTTTTTTCCTGCAACGGTTTCGGCAGGCACAAAAGTGAAACAAACTCCCCGTAAGTTGCTTGCCGATCCAATTCGTACAGCGGAATTTGCCGCCACCCGTTTTGGTCAAACAGGTAAACAGGATACTCGTCGCCGTAAAGTTCGGCAAGTTTTAGTTTCACTTCCCCCGCAAGTAATGCACTATCCAACTCGTTTAAAAGGAGCGGCAAATGCGTTGGGGCATATTTTTCGCGACAAAACGACGTCGCCGCGTAAGTTATGTAATTTTCCTCCGGAAAAAACCGCAGGGATTGTGCGTTGCGGCTGACGCCGGCCAAAATTTCCGTTTCCGTTTTGGTTGCCAAGTACCGAACGCTTTCGTCCTCGTAACCGCTTCCGTCCACGCAGTAAATCGCGTTTTGCTCCTTTTGTAGTTCCGCCGCGATTTTTTCGTACAACGCTTCAAACGTTTCCGCCGTGTCGAACAAGGCGTCGAAACTGACGTAGGCAACGTTCCATTCCTTTAAAATTTGCGCGCTGTCCGTCCGCTCCGTTCGAACAAAAACTTTTTCCGCCGCTTTCAGCCGTTCCGCCGCGCGACAGGAAACATCCCCTTTTTTTACTCCCAAACCGATGACTGTAATCATATGTCCTCGCTTTTTTGCGAAACCCTTTTCCTTTTTCGGAAGCCTTTTCCGCCCAATTCTTTCGTATCGAACACTTTCAGTCCCGCTACCGCCGCAAGGTAAATACCTCCGCCGAACGCAATGCACAACAGTGTACCCTTTGCCGTGTACAAAAATTCGCCGCTTAAGTAGGTAAACGCCAACACGCCCACCGTCATCGCCAACACGCACGCAAGCGGTTTTAGCACCGTATCCGCGAAACCGAAATGTAGTTTTTGCTTTCTTATAATATACAGGAAATCCAGCAATCCTGCAACAAAATAGCAGGCAACGGATGCAATCGCCGCACCGTAAATATGCAATTGCGGCAGCGGAATCAGGAGGAAATTCAGCAAAATTTTAAGCACCGTGCCGATTGCCAAGCACCGCACCGGCGGATACAGCGCGCCCGTCCCCTGCAAAATTGCCGTTGCCGTTTGCATCACGGACAAACACAGCACGCTCCCTGCCGAAATTTGCAGTAGCACGGCGGAAACGTTCCAATCCGCTTCGCTCAAACCCCCGTACAAAAATTTGACAATAGGTTTGGCAAGTAAAAAAAGCCCCACCGCGCAAGGAAGTGCCGCAACCACGGTCAACCGAAACGCCGTTTGCGAACGCTCCCGCTCCGCCGCCTCGTTGCCTGCCGCTTTCAGGCGGGAAACGGACGGAAGCACCGCTGTAGCAATGCCGAGCGTCAGCACCACGGGAAAATTCAACAGCGAATGCACCGGCCCCGTCCACAAGCCGTAAAGCGAAGTAGCGTTTTTTAGCGGAATCAGGCGCAAAACCAACACGCTGTCGATTAACTGCGTAAAAGGCAAAATCAGTCCGCTGAGCGTTACCGGCACGGAAAGAAAAAACACGGTGCGAAACGTTTTGCCGCAAATGCTTTGTCG
>CAKPPA010000057.1 GCA_934177025.1 uncultured Clostridia bacterium | reverse complement strand
TCCGCGCCGCCTCTCGACAGCCTTTACATATTACCACTTCCCCTCTACTTATGTCAACTACTTTTTTATAGATTTTTAAACTTTTTTCGAAGAATTTTTCAGAAAATTTTCTTCCTGATTTTCGCCTTTCTTTTTCGTGCTTTTTCCGAATTTTTTCGAAAAACGCCCCTAAAACGCGGTACTGCTCCCCCGTTTTTTGTTTTGCCCGAATTTTCCCTTTTTTTGTTTTTTTAAAAAAGTTCCTTACCTTACAAAAAAAGTAGTCGCTTTTGCGACTACTTTTGAACCTTTGCTTTTCCCTTTTTGCGCATCGAAAATTTTCGGCGTTTTTCGTCCCGCGGTTTTCCTTTTTCCGTAACCACGAAGTCCCCTTTTTCGGACGCCTTTGTTCGGGGGCTTCCGTCAGCCGACTTAAAACAAAAAAGTGAAAACCTTTGGCGTTGTGCTTTTAGCGTTCGGCCGTTGTCGGCGGCAAAGCCGATTCCCCTTGCGGAGCAACTTCGCTCGGCTCGTTTTCCGAAGCCATCGGCAGTTCGAAATAGAACACACTGCCTTTGTTGACGACGCTATCCACGCCATACTCCGCTTTGTGCGCCTCAAGGATTTTTTTTACGATGTTTAGTCCCAAGCCCGTTCCGATTTTGGAGCGTTTGTGCGCCTCGGCGGAACGATAGTAGCGATCCCAAATTTGTTCCTTTTCCTTTTTGGTAAGGCCTTTGCCCGTGTCCTCCACCTCGAACCGCGCAATGCCGTTTTCCTTCGACAGGCGAATTTCAATGAACTTATCCGCACCTGTGTAGTTTACGGCGTTACTGACAAGGTTGTAAATGACCTGTTCGATTTTGTTTTCGTCCGCACGCACCCAAATGCCGCGTGCAATCAACGTGCTTATGGTGTAGCCCTGATTTTCCACCAAAATTTGGAAATGCTGCACGACGCGATCCACCAATTCGGAAAGATTAAATTTTTCCAGCATCAGCTCGTCCGAACCTGCCTGCATTTTCGACAGTGCCAGCAAATCGTTGACGAGTTTTGACAAACGATCCGTTTCGTTAATGATAATGTTCAAATGCTCCTCACGACGAACCTTGTTTTCGCCGGAAAGGTCGCGAATCATTTCCGCATAGGACTTAATGAGCGTCAGCGGCGTGCGTAAATCGTGCGACACGTTGGCAATCAATTCCTTACGCAACTTGTCGGTGTTTTCCAATTCCTCCGTTGCATAATTCAAAGTGTCGCTAAGTTTATCCACTTCGGTGTAGCCGTTTCCCTCGAAGCGAACACCGTAATCCCCTTTGGCAAGTTTTTTTGCGGCCTCGCTCATTTTGACAATCGGCTTACTTAATTGCGAGGAAATGAAAAAGGACAGAATGAACGCCAGCCCGAACGCAATGATTGTTACGATAACCAACTGATCCCTTAAAATGTTGGTCGTAATGTCCACCGGCGTTAAAGGTGCGTTAATGTACATGTAAACATCCGGCCGATTGTGTAGCGAAACGCCGTAAATCAGCATGCGCCGATCCAGCGAATACTTTTGCACGTAGTGCGCCCGTCCGCCGTCGCTTTGCTCCATGTGCGTTAAAAACTTTTGCATGGATTCCTCGTCGATTTTTAAATCCTCCTCCAGCCCGCCAAACCCGTTGGAGGCCGCAAGATAGCGCACGTTTTCGCCCTCGACTTCGAACACCAGCACCATGACGGAACTGTTAAACGCCACGCGTTGCACTTCGTCCGCAAAGTTTGGTTTTTCGTACGTTGCCGCAAGGCTGTTGCCGATGCGCTCCACTTCCCGAATTTTCATCGACGTGTAGCTGCTGTTCAAAAACATAATTTGAAAAATCCAAAGCACGGAAATGATCAGCAGCGCAAAAATGACGAAATAAAACCAGATGTTAAATTTCAGTCCGTTAAAATCAAACTTTTTTTTCATATTCGAATTTGTAGCCCAAACTCCGCAACGTTACGATACAATCGCGGTACGGACCTAAATTGCTTCGCAGCATTTTGACGTGCGTATCCACCGTGCGGTCGTCGCCGAAATACTCGTAGCCCCAAACGTTGGTCAGCAATTTTTCGCGGCTGATGGCAATGCCTTTGTTTTTTACCAAATAAAACAGCAATTCGTATTCCTTCGGCGTCAATTCCGCTTTTTTGCCGTCCACAAACACGTTGCGCCCCTGAAAATCAATTTCCAGCCCGCCGAATTTCAAAATTTCGTTGCCGGAGGAGTCCTGCTTGGAATTTCGCGCAATAATGGCTTTGACGCGCGCCATAACTTCCTTCGGCGAAAACGGTTTTACCACGTAGTCGTCCGCACCCACTTCGAACCCGAACAGTTTGTCGTACTCCTCGCCGCGTGCCGAAAGCATCAGCACCGGAATGTCCTTTGTTTTGCGGATTTCCTTCACCGCCGAAATTCCGTCCAAACGCGGCATCATGATATCCATAATAATCAAATCGAAATCCTGCTCGCGGCAAATTTTTACCGCTTCCATGCCGTCGGCCGCTTCCGTAACGGTGTGCCCTTCGAACTCCGCATACTCCTTCAAAACCTCGCGGATCATTTGCTCGTCATCGACAATCAATAATTTACTCATAGTTTTTCTCCGTAAAAAAATTTTAACAAACTCTTGTGAAAATCATGTGTCAATTTTGATTTTATCCTACACGATTTTGCCTTTTTTTACAAGCCTTTCCAAAAAAAAGATGCCTTGCCTCGCTTTCCTGTTTTTAGGCGTGCCTTTTTTGCAACCGAAAACGCTTTCCCTACGCACCGAAAACGCTTTCCGTTTTTCGCAACGTTTCTTTTCGCTTTGCCGCTTTGCGCTTCACGGCTTTTTGCAATTCCACAAACGGCAAAATTAAAAACGAATTTACCCAGCAAACGCCCCACTGCAGCGGACTTAACGCCACCGTGCCGAACACGGGGCGCAAAAACGGCAGCACCACGACACTCACCGTAAAAAGCGCACCGATACAAAACGCACCGTTGACGTAGGGGTTGGAAAACGGGCTTTCGAACAAACTACGCCGCTCGAACCGCAAATTGAACGAATGAAACAACTGAATGAGGCACAGCGTTACAAACGCCATGGTCATGGCGGTGCCGTCCGCACGAACGCCCGAAAGCGTGTGCCCTAAAAAATACGACAGCAGCACCAACGCCGTTTGCAGGATGCCCTGCAACAAAATTTCCCTGCCGACGGAGCCTGCAAACAAATTGGCGGCATTTTTGCGCGGAGGCTCGTTCATCACGTCCTTTTCCGTTTTTTCCATGCCCAGTCCCAACGCAGGCAAGGAATCCGTCACAAGGTTTACCCACAAAATCATCACCGGCGTTAAAAAGTTTTGCCCGCAACACACCGTAACCAAAAAGAGGCAAAGCACTTCCGCAATGTTAGCGGACAACAAGTACTTTACAGCCTTGCGAATGTTGCTGAACACCTTTCGCCCCTCCTCTACCGCGGCAATGATGGTAGCGAAATTGTCGTCCATCAGCACGAGATCCGCCGCATTTTTGCTGACGTCGGTGCCGTTTTGCCCCATGCCTATGCCGATATCCGCACATTGAATGGAGGGAGCGTCGTTGACGCCGTCGCCCGTCATGGCAACGATTTTGTTCAGCGAACGAAACGCCTTAACAATGCGCACTTTATGTTCGGGGCTGACGCGAGCAAACACGGCAACCGACGGAAGCAGTTGTTTTAGGCGGTCGTCCGACATGGCATCCAAATCCGCCCCTGTCAAAATCAAATCCCCTTGCCGCAAAATGCCCGTTTCGCGTGCGACTGCCGCCGCCGTTTCCTTATGATCGCCCGTAATCATTACCGCTTTCATTCCCGCTTTTTGGCAGGTTTTTACCGCTTCGTAAACCTCCGGCCGAGGCAAATCCATCATGCCGACCAGCCCCAAAAAGGTAAGTTCCGTTTCGCAATCCGTTGACGGTTCCGTTTTCATCGCTACCGCCAGCACGCGTAACGCTTGCTGCCCCATGCGCGCGTTTGCGGCACGGATACGTTCGCGCATTTGTTCCGTCATCGGAAAAATTGCGCCGTCCTGCTCGTAACAAACACAACGCCCCAGCAACACGTCCGGCGCGCCTTTTGTAAAGGACAACGTTTTTCCGTCGTGACGGCGAAGGGAGGTCATCATTTTTCGCTCGCTGTCAAAGGGTTTTTCCTGTTGCGACGGGTAGGCTTTTCGTAGTCCCTCGTAATCGACGCCTTTTTGCCGCAAACACCTTAACAACGCAATTTCCGTCGGATCCCCGAATTCCCCCGCTTCGGTCAGTTCCGCATCGTTACAAAGGCACATGCCGAGTTGCAAATTTTGGGGCAATGCTTTTTGCGCCGCATCGAACGCACCTTGCCCCGCCTCGTAAATGCACGTGACTTCCATGCGATTTCGCGTCAGCGTGCCCGTTTTGTCGGTGCAAATTACTTCGCAACTCCCTAACGTTTCCACCGACGGCAAATGTTTGACAATGGCGTTTTTTCGACTCATCGCCTGCACGCCCAACGCCAGTACAATCGTCACCACCGCCGGCAACCCTTCCGGAATTGCGGCAACGGCAATGGCTACCGCCGTCAAAAAGGCATTGAAAAACGTGTCCTTTTGCAAAATTGCCGCAACGAAAATTACCGCCGCAATCAAAAGTACCGAAACGCTTAACACCTTTGCCGTTTTTTTCAACTGTTTTTGTAGCGGCGTATCCTCCGGCGTGTCGGTCAGGAGCCGCGCGATTTTTCCCGTTTCGGTACGCATGCCCGTTTCGCAAACCACGCCTTTGCCCCTGCCGTACGTCACCGTTCCCGAGGAGTACAAAAAGTTTTTGCGGTCGGCAAGCGGAACGTCCTTTGCGTAAACTCGCTCCGCTTGCTTTTCCTCGGCGAAGGATTCGCCCGTCAATGCCGATTCCTCCGCTTTTAGGGAATAACTTTCGATGAGCCGAATGTCCGCCGGAATTTCGTCGCCGGCTTCCAGTAACACTACGTCCCCCGTGACAAGGTTTTCCGACGGAATTTTTGTCAGCACTCGATCCCGATACACTTTGGCAAACGGCTTGTTACGGCTTTTGAGCCCGTTCATTGCCGCTTCGGCTTTCCGTTCCTGCAAAAACCCCAAAAGCGCATTTGTGCATACGATAAAAAAAATAACGCCGGCATCCAACAATTCGCCGTAATCCTTGCGATACAGCGAAATTCCTGCCGAAAGAAGGGCAGCGACCAACAGTACTGCCACCATCGGATCGCAAAACTGTTTTAAAAATTGCAAAAAGCGGGGTTTTGTGCGAGCTATTGCCAAGCGGTTTTTCCCTTGACGTTTCAGCCGCTCCTCCGCCTCCTTTTGCGTCAAACCGTGAACACTCGTTTTGGTGCTTTGCAAAACTTCACGAGGCGTTTGCTGATAATACGGTTTCAATGTTTTCCCCCTTACTACGTTTTTTTGCGTTGTAGTCCTTCCCTATTTTATCCTGTAGGGAAAAAGAAAAGAACCGTTTTTTCTTTTGCACCTTCGGCTTCCTAATGAGAATTCGCTTGTCATCCGCTCCGTTTTCCTTGGTTTTTGTTGCCTCCTCTGTTTTTGCTTCCTACCCTGTTTTTACTTCCCCCTCTTTTTTATTTTTGCGTCCTTCCTTTTTGCTCCGCTTTTTGTTTTTGCGTCCTTCCTTTTTGCTCCGCTTTCGGTTGAAAAAGCCGAAGTTTTGACTAAAAAAACTTCGGCTTTGTTTCAGATTTCCTTTTTATGATTTTTTCTATGTTTCTTTTTTTATGATTTTTTTCGTGATTCCTTTTTGAGATTCACTTATGAGCCATCCTTGTGACATTCTCTTTTGAGATTCTCTTTTTGAGACTCCCTTTTGAGATTCCCTTATTTGAGATTCCTTTGAAAAGGAAAAAAGAAAAACAGTCCGAAGACTGTTTTTCCGAAAATTTTATTTTGAATGGATTACATCCAAATCGGATTTGCGCTAAACAACGGAGCCGCCAACAAGGATACCATCGAAATCAGTTTCAACAAAATGTTGATGGATGGGCCGGAAGTATCCTTAAACGGATCGCCAACGGTGTCGCCGATGACTGCCGCTTTGTGTTGTTCGCTTCCCTTGCCGTTCGGCAAACTTTCCACGTACTTTTTCGCGTTATCCCAAGCACCGCCTGCGTTCGACATCATGATTGCCAACAGCACGCCGGTAATCAACGAGCCTGCAATCAATCCGCCCAATGCGTTTGCACCCAGCACCACGCCGATGACGATAGGCACTACGACTGCAATTACGCCAGGGGCGATCATTTTTTTCAATGCAGCGGAAGTGGAAATGTCAACGCAAGTTTCGTAATCCGGTTCCACCGTTCCTTCGAACACGCCAGGGATTTCCCTAAACTGACGACGTACTTCGTCGATCATGGAGGATGCCGCCTGTCCTACGCTGGACATCGTCAATGCGCTGAACAGGAAGGTCATCATGCCGCCGATAAACAAACCTACTACAACATACGGGTTCGTCATGTCGATGGTTGCCAAGCCCGTTGCCGTAGTGAAGCTCAAAAACAATACCAATGCCGTTAATGCTGCGGAGCCGATTGCAAAACCTTTGCCGATGGCTGCCGTCGTGTTTCCGACGGAATCCAGCTTGTCGGTGATTTCGCGCACGCTGCTTGGCAATTCGGACATTTCGGCAATACCGCCGGCATTGTCCGCAATCGGGCCGTAAGCATCCACTGCGACGGTTACGCCGGTGATACTCAACATACCTAACGATGCGATTGCAATGCACAGGTAGCCTTGCGTTTCCCCGCCGATGAGGTAGGAAGCCAAAATCGCCACGCCGATGCAGATGATCGGCAGTACCGTACTCATCATGCCCGTTGCAAGTCCGCTAATGATGTTCGTCGCTGCGCCTGTTTTGGATTCTTCCGCAATTTTTTTCACGGCTTTGAAGTCGCCGCTGGTGTAAAGTTCCGTAAGGAAGCCGATGAGGATACCGACTGCAAGGC
>CAKPPA010000056.1 GCA_934177025.1 uncultured Clostridia bacterium | reverse complement strand
CGAATCATAAAGATTCCGTACACGAGTAATCCTACGATCATCGGATAAACGCTCAATCCGAAACATCCCAATAAAAATCCGGAAACCGCTTCGCCGACGACCGAAAGTACATAACCTTTTGTAAGCAAACACAACAGCAAAAGCCCCGTGAGGGAAACCGTTACAATCCCCACGATTTTTCTGGCGCTGAATTTTGTTTTTTCTTTTTTCTTCTCCAAAACTGCCACCTCAATCGATTTCTATTATAACATAAAACGAATGTCGAAATCAACCCATTCCAAATGAAACGTAAGGAAAAGAATTTTTCCCGAACATAGAAAGAAAAATGTGTTAAAAACACATTTTTACTTTACTTCGTATCCCTTTTTATCCGATTTTCCTTGTTGGCGCGCAAAATTTTCCGAATTTTTTTCCAAGTACATTTGAAACAATTCTTCCGCCGTCATATCCATTGTTAAGCACATACTGACAAAAAAATGCAGCACGTCCACCAATTCCTCCTTTACTTTTTGTTCCTGTAAAGGTTTCGGGTTTTTCCACCACTTAAAATTGACTTCATCCAGTACTTCGCTTAATTCGCTGAACATTGCCAACAATTTCCGTTGTATCCAAACCTCTTTATCTTCCACGTCAAGCCCGCGACTTTGAATAACTGAATCGTCGAAGGCCTTTTGCATTTCAAAAATCACGTCTAATTTATCTTTCGTCATGGTTCGCCTCAAATTATTTCTAAAATATTCTTTTCAAATTGCTTTTTACCGACAAAACTTGCCGCTGCCGTTCCGCCGAAAACGTAAGGAATTACTTCTTCCACCTGCTGCTTCGTTGTTTTTTCGATGGCAGCGATTTTTTCTTCGGCATTGTACAGTTTTCCTGTTTTTAAAAGATAAGTCCCTGCCGTTGTCGCAACGTTTAGCGAGTTTTCGCGCGACAAAATCAAACCGCCTTTCAGTTGTTCCTTCCCTCGCAAAAATTCTTCGTCCGTAATTCCGTCCTTTAAAAGCTGTGCAATCTCCTGCCGCAACAATTTACAAACAATTTCGATGTTTTCAGGATTCGTTCCCGCATAAATTTCAAAATAACCGTTTTTAGCGTACGTCGAAACGTAACTGAACACGGAATATGCCATGCCGTTTTCTTCACGGATTTTTTGAAACAGTCGACTGGACATTCCTCCGCCCATAATGTTGGACAATACGTTGATTGGGATCAGTCGTTCGTCATCTGCCCCGACCGACGGAAAAGCAAATGCCAAATGCGCCTGTTCGATGTCCTTATGGCGACACAGGTATTTTCCGCAAGGTGCAGTTGGCTCCACGGCGAAAGTTTCGCCACGATTTTGAAAGTTTTTCGCAAAATAGCGATCCACGATTTTTATCGCATTTTCGAACGTCACGTTACCGGCAACGGTAATGACGATATTTTTCGGATTGTAAAACTTCCGCATAAAATTACGCAAATCGTCCGCCGTAAAACTTTTTACGGTTTCTGCCGTGCCGATAATGGTTTTTCCGAATGGATTCGTCCCGAAAAAGGCTTCCGCAACAAGATCGTGGCAAACGTCGTCCGGCGTATCTTCCCCCATGGTAATTTCTTCCAAAATCACCTTTTTTTCGCGCTCGAATTCCGTTACGTCGAATTTCGAACAAAACAGCATATCACTTAACAAATCACAACATTCTTCGAAATGATCTGCCGATGTTTTGGTGTAGTAGCACGTAGTATCCTTGGACGTGTAAGCGTTGATTTGCCCACCGATGCGATCCACAAATTCCGAAATTTCAAAAGAACTTCGTTTGTCGGTCCCTTTAAAAAGCATATGTTCGATGACGTGCGAAATTCCGTTGTTTTTTTCCTCCTCAAGGCTACTTCCTACGCCGACCATTACTGCCAAACTGACGGAATGCAAATGAGGGATTTCCTCAACAAGTAATGTTAATCCGTTGTCAAATTCTTTTGCTTTCATAATCACTCCTGTATTTCTTCTTTAATGTTTTCACTAACCGGCACGACTTTAAACCCGTTTTCGCGATAATACTTTAAAATTCTCGGTAATGCAATCACGGTTTCCGCCGTCGGATGCATTAAAATCAAATCTCCGCCTTCTACAGACGTCGTCGCCCTTTTATAAATCAGCGAATTGTCCTTATCGCGCCAATCGATGGTGTCCTTCGACCACATTATCGTACGATAGCCGAGGTCTTTCGCTACTTGTAAGGTTATGTCCGAAAAAGATCCGCTCGGCGGAGCGAACAACGTCGTTTTCACACCGGTTAACGCTTGAATCAGTGATTCGGTGTTAAAAATTTCTTCCCGATTTCGTGCGACGTTTAAATTTTTGTGATCCTTATGGAAGTATCCGTGGTTTGCCAATTCATGTCCGCGCTTAAAAATTTTTGCCGTCATTTCGGGATTTTGATCTGCCCAAGTCCCACCGATAAAAAAAGTCGTTTTCACGCCGTCATCGTCAAATGCATCCAGCATTCCGTCCACGTACTCCGTTCCCCAATAAACGTTTACCATCAGCGTTACGTTTTTTGTGTTTCGGTTTCCGTAGTAATACGGTTTTTCCGTCGAACTTCCGAAAACGGATTTAATTTCCGTTCCGAAACTTAACAACACAATCACTAGTACGATTAAACTTATTATAACATTCGACAGGACATTTATAAAAGAGTTTTCGTTAATTTTTTTCAAAATATCACCTCGCCTCCATTTTATGTGAAAAATCGATGCGTTATGCCGTATGACCCCGTACTAACGATTTTGTTAACCGGATAAAACTTTTTGATTTACACTGTTTTTTTTCGAAACTATCCTTTACAATGCTTTTTTTTGAAAGTAGTACAACGGCGAGTCCGAAAATTTTGAAATAAAAAATTCGGTTTGAAACCAAACCGAATTTTAAACTTTAGAATGTTATTTTGTAAAAGCAAATCAACAAAGATTACAGCTTTTTCAAAAGTTTCAAATCTACGCGACCTTTTTCGTCGATTTTGATAACTTTTACTTTTACCATATCGCCGATGTTTACGACATCCGTCACTTTTTCGACACGTTCTTTGCTGAGTTTCGAAATGTGAATCATGCCGTCTTTTCCAGGGGCCAATTCCACAAATGCACCGAAATCCATAATGCGGGTAACTTTTCCTTCGTATTCGTCGCCCACTTCCGGATCTTTTGCAATCCCGAGAATGATGGCTTTCGCACGTGCAGCCATTTCTGCGTCGTTCGTTGCGATAAACACCATTCCGTCGTCGGTGATGTCGATTTTAACGCCCGTATCCTCGATGATTTTGTTAATAACTTTTCCGCCGCTACCGATAACTTCGCGAATTTTATCAGGTTCGATCATAAAGCTGATAATTTTCGGCGCGTATTTGGATAATTCTTTTCTCGGAGCCGGCAAAACTTTCAACATTTCCCCGAGAATGTGCATTCTTCCGGTTTTTGCCTGAGTCAAAGCCGTTTGCAAAATCTCTTTGTCGATTCCTTTGATTTTGATATCCATTTGGATTGCAGTAATTCCTTTTTCCGTTCCTGCAACCTTAAAGTCCATGTCGCCAAGGAAGTCTTCCAAGCCCTGAATGTCACTTAAAACAACGACTTTACCTTGTTCTTCATCCTTCATTAAGCCCATAGCGATTCCGGCTACCGGTGCTTTCAGCGGAACGCCTGCGTCCATAAGTGCCAAGGTGGAACCGCAAACACTTGCCTGCGAGGTCGAACCGTTGGAACTTACTACTTCGCTTACCGTCCGAATCGCATACGGAAATTCTTCTTCCGAAGGCAACACCGGTTCCAAAGCACGTTCTGCAAGGGCTCCGTGACCGATTTCGCGTCTACCCGGGCTTCTTAACGGCCGTGCTTCGCCGGAGGCGTAAGGCGGCATGTTGTAGTGATGCATGTACCGTTTGAACGTGTCATCATCCAAACCTTCCAGTTTTTGCACGTCGGAAATCGTTCCCAACGTTGCGCTGGTCATAACCTGCGTCATTCCGCGCGTAAATACGCCGCTTCCGTGTACGCGAGGCAAAACCCCAGCTTCGCACCAAATCGGGCGAATTTCGTCGGTCTTTCTTCCGTCCGGACGAATTCCTTCGTTCAAAATTCTCGCACGCACTACTTTCTTTTTGATGGAGTACAATGCGTCCGACAAGTAAGGCAGCACGTCCTCTTGCCCTTCGAAATGCTTTTTAACGTTTTCAAAAACGGCATCTTCGTTTGCTTGGCGTTTGAAGCGATCGAATTCTTTCATTGCTTCGCGCACCATTTCGAATGCATAAGCGTTTACTTTTTCCTGTACGTCTGCCGGAACAGTATGCAATTGCGGTTGAATTTTCGGTTTGCCTACGCAAGCTGCGATTTTTTCGATGAATTCACATTGTTTTTTAATTTCTTCGTGACCGAACAAAATTGCGTCAAGCATTTCCTGTTCGCTGATTTCCTGCGCGCCTGCTTCCACCATCATGATAGCGTCCTTCGTTCCCGAAAGATTCAACGTCAAGCGGCTTTTTTCTCTTTGTGCCGTGTCCGGATTAATCACGTAATTTCCGTCCACCATGCCGACAACGACGCTTCCGGTAGGTCCCGCAAACGGAATGTCGGAAATGGAAAGTGCGATCGATGAGCCGATCATTGCGAATACTTCCGGCGGGATATCCGTATCCACCGAAAGTGCCGTTGCGACTACCGCTACGTCACGATAAAATCCTTTCGGGAATAACGGACGAATCGGTCGGTCGATAAGGCGCGACGTTAAAATTGCTTTGTCGCTCGGACGGCCTTCTCTTTTTTTAAATCCGCCCGGAATTTTTCCGACGGAGTACATTTTTTCTTCAAAATCAACGCCTAAAGGGAAAAAGTCGATGCCGTCCCTTTCCTGTTGCGCCAACGTGGCATTTACCATTACCACCGTATCACCGCAGCGAATCACGCAGGAGCCGTTTGCCTGCTCCGCATACTTGCCGATTTCAACACTTACTTTTCGTCCGCCGATTTCCGTTTCAAACACGTGATACGCTCGGTTTCCGATTTGCTTTTCCATACTTACAAATTCACTCATTCTTTTCCCTCCACACAACACTACCGAAAAAAAGGACGGTTGTACTCCGTCCTATTTTTTACTTTCTCAAATCCAACTCTGCAATGATTTCCCTGTACGTTTCCAATTTGGTGGATTTCAAGTAGTCCAACAAACCGCGTCTTTTACCGACCATTTGCAGAAGACCGCGTCTGGAATGGTTGTCGTTTTTGTGCACTTTCAGGTGCTCTGTCAGGTGATTGATCCGTTCCGTCAACAATGCGATCTGTACTTCAGGAGAACCCGTGTCTCCTTCCTTTCTGCCGAATTTTGCGATGATTTCGGCTTTTTTCGTTTTGTCCATTTTGTTTTCCTCCGATTTTGTAATTCGCCAACCGCTGAGCCGAGCGTCCGGAGAGCGCATCGCTAAGCACGTCGGTACAATGGGTATTTTAGCACAGAAGTAACGGGCTGTAAACTATTTTTACGTATTCTCCGTATTCTCTTGCTTTTTCCCGAATAATTCTTTTTTTCGTTCCGTCATTTCGTTAATATGTGTAACATAGTATATCACATCTTTGGCGTCGGGCGTGCGTTCGATTCGATTTTGATTCGGAAAAATCCTTTTGCTGATTGCACCGCTCCCACAAGCGAAAATATTTGAAATCTCCTCCATGTGATCGATGTTGTATCGGCACTGCTTTCCTTCCTTGCAAAACCCTACGTTTTCCATGTTGGCCGACATATACTTTTGGCGGTATAAGTAGTACGGTTCGTAGCCACTTTCGCTTAAACGGTGATGTGCGTAAGTAATCATTCTTGCAACTTTTTCCTCTTCTTCCCTTTGTCCGGACTCTTTCAAAGCCGAACCGCGTTTTAATGCCAAGGAATGAATCGTTACGTTATCCGGCGAAATTTTGCAAATCTCCTCAATCCCGTAGCAAAATTCCTCCGTTGTTTCGGACGGAAGCCCCGCAATTAAATCCGCATTTACTGCAAACGGATAATGCGTGGCAAGTTCAAATGCACTGTAAATTTCCTCTACCCCGTGTTTCCTGCCGATTCGATCCAGCGTCGCTTGACAAAAGGTTTGCGGATTAATCGAAATGCGATTGACACCGTACGCTTTCATTAAATCCAATTTTTCTTTCGTAATCGTGTCGGGACGCCCTGCTTCCACTGTAAATTCAAGGGAAGGCACGCCTTTTAACAACTTCAACACTCGTTCGAAGTCCGAATCCGACAACGACGTCGGCGTACCGCCGCCGATGTAAATTGTTTTTAACCGATATCCTTCCCGATGGATTAAATCCAACGTTTCAACAACTTCTTTTTCCAAACAGGTCAAATAAGGCTCTACCCATTTTTCAAGTTTGCCGATTTCACCGCCGGAAAACGAACAAAAACTGCAACGGGAAACACAAAACGGAATTCCGAGATACAAATCCGCCGCCTGCTCCTCCGCGCTGTGCAAGGATTCCTGCTGGCGCAAAATTCGCTTGGTTAATGCTATCTTTTCATCCGAAACGTGGTAAAACTCGCGAAAGATTTTTTCAAAATCTTCGCCGCTTTCGGTAATTTCCCAAGCGAGTTTCGTCGGACGAATGCCGGTCAATGCTCCCCATGGAGGCGTTTTACCGAAAAATTTTTGCAAGCAGCTGAACATTGCAAGTTTCGCATATCTTTTTTTCATGCGTTTTCGATAAATTTCTTCCTCCGACGTAAATCGGAAGAAATTGATTTGCGTTAAATCACGAAACCAAACAGTGTTTTTCATTTCCGATCCGCAAATACGAAGTTCGTGGCGAATGTCCGCCTTCTGCGGATCCGTCAACAGCACAAAACTTTCCTTCGGAAAAAACAATTTCACTTCATCCAATAGTTCCGATGCAAAAGCGGGTTCGTTTGTATAAAGTGAAATCATAAAGCCTCCTTACCGCTCAAATACGGATTATATTTTTTTTCAAAATCCAACGTTGTTTGCTCGTCATGCCCGGGAAACACGCGATAATTTGTTTCGATTGCACGAATGCGAAGTAAACTTTCCTTTAGTTTTTTAGGGTCGCCGTCCTCCAAATCCGTTCGGCCGACGCTTCCGTGAAAAAGCGTGTCCCCACTGAAC
>CAKPPA010000055.1 GCA_934177025.1 uncultured Clostridia bacterium | reverse complement strand
CAATTTTTGGGACGCCTCAAAGGCGTTACGGATCCGGAGCGCAAACGGAAAATTATCGGCGAGGAATTTATTCGTGCGTTTGAACGGGAATCGAAAAAAATCGGCGCGGTGGATTTTTTGGTGCAAGGCACAATTTATCCTGACGTCATCGAAAGCGGCAGTCCGACAAGCGCAGTGATCAAAAGTCATCACAACGTCGGCGGCTTGCCGGATGTTGTCGACTTCCGCGAAATCGTGGAACCGTTGCGGAACCTCTTTAAGGACGAAGTCCGTCAGGTCGGCGTCGAATTAGGGCTTCCGGACAAAATCGTAAATCGTCAACCGTTCCCGGGCCCTGGGCTGGCGATTCGTATTCTTGGGGAAATCACTTCGGAAAAATTGGAAATTTTGAGGGATGCCGATGCAATTTATCGGGAAGAAATCGCAAAAGCAGGACTCCAAAAGGAAATTTGGCAGTACTTTGCCGTTTTGACTTCCAACCGTACGGTAGGCGTCATGGGGGACAGCCGCACTTACGATTACACGTTGGCATTGCGCGGCGTAACCAGCATCGACGGAATGACGGCGGACTGGGCAAGGATTCCGTACGAAGTTTTGGAAAAAGTCAGTAACCGCATTGTAAACGAAGTCCCGCATATTAACCGCATCGTTTACGACATTACGTCCAAACCACCGGCAACCATCGAGTGGGAATAACAACTTTTGGTTGAAATGTGGCTGAAAGTTCGGTCATAGTAAGGACTTGCGGACTCGGCACTTTTTAAGGAACCATTTTTGCAACACTTGTATAACACTTTTTTTCAAAAACGTGTTTTGAATGGACCAAATAGTAACATTAAAAAAACCGCTTACACAACGTAAGCGGTTTTTCCATATTTTTAATTTACTTGAAGTCGGCACCTGTTTTAGCCGGTATATGCATCATCTGCGGTATTCTTAAAATTCTGTTTTTCCAACCATTGCTTTTCTTCTTCACTTTCCGGAATATCAATTCGCTCGATTTTAAAGATAACAGGACGTGTACCGTCATTGCAACAGGCAATCATCATTCGGTCGTCATTTGTCCATTTACGCATAATGGAGCCACCTTGCAATGCCGAATATACGTATCGACTGATAGCGTCCCACGCTTCTCCGCAAAACTTCCCGTTCATCATATGGTAAAAATCATCCTGTTCAGGGGTTCTTTTTAGCAGAAAAGTGTCACCCTTTTTGAAGCAAGGACACGGACCGGATTTCGGATCAGCCAAATACTTTTCCTGTAATTCCGGAAAAACCTTTGTTTCTAATACTGTTATTTTACATTCATATTTCATAAAAACATCTCCTTTTTCTGTAAAATCGTATAAACTCGTTTTGTTAATTCGGTTTTACGAACACATTTTTTCAACAGATTCCGAGCGGGTACACTTAAAGTTCAAGTACTGCCTTTTTCCATTTTCTAATCTTAGTCCTAAAAGTTTTAAAAGGAGCAACGGTATTAATGTGAATGAACTTGTAAACTTCCCATACGGCTGTTTTTGTAGCATCGTCAGCCCATTTTCGCATATGCGGTTTAAACAATTCCTCCTCGCTCAACGAATCAAGCATCTTATCGATAGAATCTATATTTTCGTTTAATTTGGATTTTAATTCTTGCAAGGATAACGGTGCGTAAGTATCAGTAAACCACTGATACAATTCGCCCAACTGATTCCACCTAAATTCCTCCGACGGCGTCTTTACTCGAAGTCCTTTCCGTTCGTCTTCTTCCCATTTCAGTAGCAAGTTTGTCCATCCAACTTGGTAGGCAAGGTTTTCTGCAGGGGTTCGGTCAACCTCGCTAACCCGTTTATCTTTTAAGGCTTCCGGAATACTGTCAAATTCCGAAAGATATTTATGAAAAGCATTACGGATTTCTATTTTGAGTTCTTCCTTATTTTTGTATGTTTGCAAAAAAATCACCTCTTAAATGCCGATAATCTTTTTTGTATTATACATCAAAAATATAAAAATTTCTACCCGCTATTTTTGGAATTCGGTTTCAATGAAATTTGGTGCTTTTCCAAATCATTCGCGTTAGCAAATAAGTTACAAACCGTCGGCTACTCGTCGTTTTGCGGATTTAGGCAACATATTGTTAAGTACGTAGGATACGAAAGAGGGCTAAGGAAAAGCATTCATAAAGCAGAATAAAAGAGATTGTTATGTATAGGTAATATGCAAATGGCGAATCTCGAAAACGAGTGGGGCGATTCCAAGCTTAGTACAGTACTTTTTTACCGAAAAGCAGGTAAAAAACGCAATTTTTTTTGCGCAAAAAAATGTTTTAGCCCTTGTGACAGCAAAATAAAATATGCTATAATTATCTTATGTTTTGTAACGTCATTGCTTTGTCGGGGATGTTACAAAAAAACGGCATAAAACAAAAGGCAGCGAGTAGGAAAAACAAAATTAATTTTTGAAAAAATTTTGTTAAGGACTGTGCTTGCGGGTTTTTGTAAAACCCGTCGGAGTAGTATTTTCGGAGAAGATTACATGAATGAAATGATTCAAATCGAACGCTTAAACAAATCCTTCGGGGAAGTCAAAGCCGTGCAGGATTTGAGTTTTTGCGTGAAAGAGGGCGAATTGTTTGCTTTCCTTGGGGTGAACGGGGCAGGTAAATCCACTACGATTCATATCCTGTGCGGGCAATTATCCAAGGATAGCGGTAAAGTCGTCATCGACGGGCATGACCTCGATCACGGAACGGACGTCATCAAGCGGGAAATCGGTGTGGTGTTTCAGTCCTCCGTGTTGGATTCCGCGCTTTCGGTGTACGACAATTTGGAAAGCCGCGCGGCGTTGTACGGAATTGTCGGTGCGGCGTTTCAAAAAAGGCTAACCGAACTAACGGAACTCCTTGATTTCGGCGATTTATTAAAACGTCCCGTAGGTAAACTTTCGGGCGGGCAGCGTCGGCGCATCGACATTGCGCGTGCGCTATTGCATCAGCCGAAAATCCTCATTTTGGACGAACCTACGACAGGACTCGATCCGCAAACGCGGCAAAGGTTGTGGCGCGTCGTTTCCGATTTACAAAAGGAACGTCGCTTAACCGTGTTGTTAACCACGCATTACATGGAGGAAGCCGCCGATGCGGATTCTGTTGTCATAATCGACGGTGGCAAAATTGCGGCACAGGGCACGCCGTTGGAATTGAAAAACGCCTACAGCGGCGATTATATCACGCTCTACACGGAGCAGGAAGCGGATGTAAAAAAACTAGGTGCGGACTATGAGCGCATGAGTCATGCGTATCGTCTTTCCGTGCCGAACACCGCCGCAGCAACGGCACTCATCCTAAAACATCCGGAAGTTTTTGTAGATTACGAAATCACGAAAGGCAACATGGACGACGTGTTTCTTGCGATAACGGGCAAAACGCTTTAGGGGAGGCGGCGAAATGATTAGAATTTTGTTAAAACGAAATATCAAATTGTTTTTTAAGGATAAGGGAATGTTTTTTGCATCCCTCATTACTCCTGCAATATTACTTTTGCTGTACGTCACCTTTTTGGGCGGCATTTATTTGGATAATTTTAAGAAATTTTTGCCCGAAACGGTAATGATTTCCGACGGGCTTTTAAACGGACTCGTTGGAAGCCAGTTAATGTCGTCTATTTTGGCGGTTTCCTGCGTCACCGTTGCGTTTTGTTCCAATTTTTTAATGGTGCAGGATAAGGCAAACGGCACAATAAACGATTTTCGCATCACTCCCGTCAAAGCCTCCGTGCTTTCCATAAGCTACTACTTGTCAACGCTGATTTCAACGCTACTCATTTGTTTTGTTGCGGCAGGCATCAGCCTAATTTACGTAGCGTGTGTAGGGTGGTATTTGTCGTTTACGGACGTACTACTGTTGTTTTTGGATATTTTGCTGTTGGTGTTGTTTGGAACGGCACTTTCGTCACTTATCAATTTTTTCCTAACGACGCAGGGGCAAATATCTGCCGTCGGCACAATGATCAGTGCAAGTTACGGGTTTTTCTGCGGAGCCTATATGCCGATTTCGGCATTTGGGGAGGGATTGCAAAAACTTTTGGCGTTTTTGCCGGGGACGTACGGAACGTCCTTGATGCGGAACCACGCCATGCAAGGAGCATTTTCGGAAATGCAAAAGCAAGGTGTTTCGGCGGAGGTTGTTTCCGCAGTAAGGGATTCCATGGATTGCAATTTGTACTTTTTCGGGAATGCGGTAAGTATACCGACGATGTACCTGATTCTGTTTGGGGCGGTTTTACTCCTTCTTGGAATTTACGTAGTACTCAACGTTTACAAAAAGAAGAAGGCTTAAGGCAGACTGCAACAAAGTGTGGAATTCGGTTGCGTAAATTCCCTGACCGCCTTACCAATTAAAACAAACGACATTCCGACAAACGCAAAGGAAAAAAATGCCGTTGTCAGGAAAGGGGCTAGCGGTATGGCACGAAGCGAAGCATTTTTCGATCCCAAAACCCTGTATGGCCCCGCACGAAAAAGCGAATTTTTTACTTGCATAAAAGAAAAGTTTTACAAAATAGCAAAACTCGTGTGGAGAAAATTGACGGATTCGAATTTGCGTGATACTTTTAAACGGTATGAAATATTTGGCTTTTGACATCGAAGCGGCGAACGGTTATTTGCCTTCCAGCATTTGCAGTGTAGGCGTTGTAATTGCCGATGAAAATTTCCATGTGTTGCACAAGGAAAACATTTGGATTAATCCGAAATGCAAATACAATTTAAACGGCACTCGTCCGAACGTCGGAATAGACTTGCATTTGGATTCGGAGCAAATCAAACGGTCTCCGGATTTTAAAGCAACGTATCCGCGCTTAAAAGCACTTTTGACGGATCCGCAAACGATTGTCATCGGGCATGCCGTCGATAGCGACGTGCACATGTTAAACGAAGCCTGCAAACGCTATCGCCTTCCGAGCATTGATTTCACTTACTACTGCACACAGTTGTTGTTTCGCATGTTTAAGGGGGAAAAAAACGTGCGCGGGCTGGATAAAATTGCGGCAGAAATCGGTGTGCAGTTCGAACAACATCGTTCCGACGAGGACGCTTGGGTATCTTTGCGTACGTTGCAGTATCTTATCGAACAAACCGGTTGCAATTGGCCGGGGCTTTTGGAGAAGTATGCAATCCGTGCCGGCAGAAATCGTAATTATGAACGCACTTGTACGGTTTCGTTGTTGGGGCAAATCGGCAAAAAAACGTTGTTGCGTCAGGCGAAATTACGCACGGAAGAAATATTAAAAGGGTTAACTCCCGCACGGGGAGGCATTTGGCAGGGTAAAAACGTGTCCGTGTCGCGCGGGTTGGAATGCGGCGAGGAGGAGCAAATTCGCGAAATTCTTACTCAAATTTATCGGTTGGGCGGCACGTATACGGCAAAAATCGGAAAAAGCGATTTTTACATTACGGAAGCAAATCATAAGGATATGGATAAAAACCGCATGCAGTATTTGCGTAAACTAGCGGAAAGCGGCAAGGAAATTCATATTTTGGATTACGCCGATTTTCAAAATTTAGCGGAAAGCGGTACGCAGCGAAAGGAAGGGGAGTAACTCCTTTTTTTCGTTTCAGTAAAAAAATTCAAACTTAACGTCAAAAGCGTTTTTACAAAATTTCGTTCGGTGCATTTTTAGCAAAAGTAAAGTAGTAGCGCACGTTACTTTTCAATTCGCGACGGAACAACTAGTTAGGTTTTTTGCAGCAAAAAAGTCCGGTCAAGTACCGGACTTTTCCTTTTTCGTTTGTTTTGCCTTTCCTTTTGCGTAAATTACCAAACAACGTAGGAACGGCAACGGCTATTTGTCGGAGTTAGGGATTTCCCCGAACGCAATTGCCACTTGATGCAATTTTTTACGAATCGGCAGTTGGTAAGGGCATCTCGTTTCGCAAAGTCCGCAGTCAATGCAGTCTTTAGCTGTTTTTGCATTGGCAAAGTAGCGTTGCGATGCCCAATCCTTTAAATGATAGCGTTCCAAGTAGTTGTACATGGTAAACATCACGGGGATATCGATGCCTGCCGTGCATGGTGCACAGTATCCGCAACGTCGGCAAAAGTCGTTTCCGAGTTCCAAGCGTAAGCGTTCGCAAGTAGCCTGTTCCTGTTCGGTCAAAGGGGAGTTGTCGATGCGTGTGTCCTCATCGACTTCCTGTCGGTTTGCCATTCCGGGAATCGCCGCCGTAATATGAGGGTTTTGCATAATAAACTTCATGGCAAGGGTGGTTTCGTTCAGGTTTCCTCCGCCCAGCGGTTTCATGGCAAGCACGCCGATATTTTTTTCGGCACACAAGCGGAACAAATCGGCCGCCTGTCGTTCCACGATATTGTAAGGATACATAATGCTTTCAAACCTATCCGCAAAATGTTCCAAAGCATAAAACAAAATGTCCATTTTGTGCGACGTAATGCCAATATGCCCGATTTTGCCTTGGTGCTTGGCTTCTTCCAAAGCTTCTACGGAACCGTTGCTCCCGAACGCCTTTTTCAAATTCTCCAAAGTAGTGATGTTATGAATTTGGTACAAGTCGATGTAATCGGTTCGCATGGTTTGAAAGGAAAGTTCTACGGCCTTTTGCATGTCGTCCTTTGTTAAGGCAGGGGCTTTCGTTGCCACGTAAATTCGTTTGTCGGTTTGCTTCAGGGCTTTTCCGATGTAAGTTTCGGAAATTCCGTACCCACGTGCCGTATCGATAAAGTTAACGCCTTTTTGAAAAGCGTACAAAAGGGTGTCAATGGCGGTTTCTTCAGCGACGCGCTGAATCGGAATGCCGCCGAACCCGATTCGTGAAATTTTTAAACCGGTTTTTCCGAGAATTGCGTACTCCATATTTCCTCCCTTCGAGCGATAAAACTAGGTTCTATGCTAAGTCTAGCATCTTTTTTCAAATTTGGGAATGCTTTTTCAGTGGTATTTTGTTTCTTCCTAAAAAAGGATTGCTGTAGGGAGTTAAAAGGCGAAAAGGAAAAAATTCGCGGGGCAATGCGATAGAAAAAAGGGAAAAGAAAAGGGCGGATTTAAAATAAATCCGCCGCTAAAACTTCGGGTAAAAAATTAATTTTGTTCTTCATTCGGAATTTTTACAGCGCCTTTCGGGGCGTGGCACAGTGGACAATGTTCCCATGCGGCTTTGGAAGTTTCCGTATGCCCGCAATTGCCGCAAGTCCACGTAACTGCGTTTGTCGCTTTGTACAACTTGTTCTTTTTCATTTTTTGATACAACTGATC
>CAKPPA010000054.1 GCA_934177025.1 uncultured Clostridia bacterium | reverse complement strand
GTAGCGAAGTTACGATTAGCCGTGATAAGTTCACGCAAAACAAGGCGGCTCATACGGCAGAACTCACCATAACAATTACGTTCGGTTGGGGTGAGTATTTGAAAATGAATCCTTACAGTTACTACAACAATCAAGAGTATTCTGACACTTTAGCAGCGGAAGCAACAAAAGTTTTGAGAGATTTGTATCAATTAAACAATGTTTCGTACAAAGTGACGATTAGCGGAACAGCGACTGTTGCAGGGGCATAATTACATAAATAGTAAAATTCTTGTCAAACACACGCAGGAATAAAAATATTTCATGCGGCATAGGATGCCTTCGTAGTGCGCAGTGCTTAGGAGGGTCGTATGCCGAGGATGGAGGAAAAAACAAATGAAAAAAACTACGCGTAAATCGTTTTCACGTCAAGCTGTAGCCGTTGTGATGTGCATGTTTTTAATCATATCGTTGACGGCAGTCGGCTTCGCATCGTGGTTAATTAGTAACAGTGGCGGCGGCAAGGGGGATGGCAACGTGTCGTCTTCCGACGTATCCGATGCTATTTTGGGCGTTACCGTAAACAATGCGACTAATCTCGGCAAAATCACTTTCGGCCCGCTGAAAACCGATACGACAGGCAACATTCGTTTTAACGAAGCCCAAGCAGACGATGTTGAAAACCTTAAAATCACCGTTACCGGTTCGATTCAAAAATTTGCAACGCTAAAACAAATGGGCGTAACAATTCAGGTTCCGGATGGCGTGATTACAGCAGCCGGTTACAAACTGGATGGCGACAGCTACGTAGTGGATCCGAATTTGCCAAAGTACATCACGTTACCGGCTGGTGCGGTAGATAAAAACGGTAAAGCGATTGTTGCGGATAGTGTAAACTATCAGCCGGCTAACACTACTGTGTTTACAAAGGGTAGCGACGATACTGCAACGTTCAAGTTCGACGTGGCGTTCGGCTGGGGCGAATTGTTTAAATTTGAAGGAAAAGGCGAAAATCCTGGTATTTACCTTGACAGGCAAAACGAACAAGGAGAGTCACTCGTCACGAACTTGGACGACCTACTTGCAATCGCAAACGTGGGCAAGGAAGAGAACGAAAAGTACACCAAGTTGACGGCGGAAGCAAAACGCGATATCCTTCAAGCAATGCAGGATATTATCGGAAAAGACGCTAAGTTTACCGTAATCATCAACGCGGAAGCAAAATAACAACATAAAACAAAAGGGCAAAGGCGGCAAAACGCCTTGCCGGGGAACGAACGGAAAAAAAGTCCTTTCGCTTGAGGTTGCGATTTGAAAACCTTGAGTAAGGGACTTTTTTGAAAATTTACAAAAACAATTTAGGATTTTGCAACAGAAAAAAGTAGGGAACTATGTCATCGCTTGATATCATTGCGCTTGTGGTAACCGTGCTTTCACTTGCGGGGTTTTCAACCGTTTTTACGATGCTTTTCGGCTCGTACAGCAAAGGCGTCGTGCAAAATTACAAGGACGGAAAAAACGACCCCGAACTGATTACCACGTTCGTAAACGACAAATTAAACAAAAAAAACCTAAAAAAAAGGCGGTTAGCAACGTTAAAACGAGTTGTTTGCACGGTAATCGCCGTGGTGCTTTGCATCTTTTTCGTGTTTGCGTTAATCGACAAAATCAGCGGTAATTCCATGATTTTGGGCGACAAAAAACTGATGGTGGTAGCAAGCGGCTCCATGAGCGAAAAACACCCCAACAACGAGTACTACCTAAACGGGCACGACGATCAATTTCCTACCTACAGCATTATTCTGTTGGAAAAGGTAACCAGTCCCGACGAACTGAAACAGTACGACGTCATTGCCTACGTCAACGACAAAGGCGTAAACATCATTCACCGCATTTACCGCATTAACAGCGACGGCACCTACACCACGCGCGGCGATGCGAACCCCGACAGCGACAACGATCATCCGCCGTTCGACAGGGTAATTGGCAAGTACACGGGCAAATATCTGCCTACCATAGGCATCTTCATTTTGTTTTTTCAGTCCTATTCGGGCATAGCGACGATGCTGGCGATTATTTATTGCATGCTGATGATTGACAATCGCAACAAAGCAATGAACGATGCCAAAAGCGAGCGGATCGCCGTGTTAAAACAAGCACTGAACTTGGAGGAGGTTTCGGACGTCGAAAACTTAACGGTGGAGTACGTCGAAACGCTTTACCTCAACAAGTTTATTTACACGTTTGAGCCGAACGGCCTTGTAACCGAGGAAATCCGTGAGGAAATGTTAAAAAACAATCCGCCGCAACCGGCGGAAAGCACGCAAAAATTCGGCGTAAATCACGCCGAAAACGCCGCAAAAGCAAAATGCGAAAAAAATGCTGAAAACGGCACGGACGAACAAGTCTAATACAAAAAAAGAAGGGCAGTTTATGATAAAAACCCTGTTTACACGAAAAACTTTTATCGCAATCGCGCTTGCTACGATGTATTCGGTGCTACTTGTGTTTACTTGCGCGAGTATCGACGGAGCGCATGCGTTTTTCCCGAAAAAGAATTTGCTCAACACGCTTGCTTCCGGCATGCATTTTGAGGAAATTTCCGGCGGAACGGCAGGTTTCGTTATCGTTATGCTTTTTGCCGTGTTTGTGGCAATCGCCGCAGCCGCAATTTGTTTCGAAAGGCAGTTTGCCGTGTTTAAAAAAATCAATCCCGCAAGCGGAAAAATGTTTTTGTGGTACGTCGGCACCGCCGTCGCATGCATTGCCCTTTCGATTATTTTGGGCATACTGATGCAAAGTCCGCTTACCGGCGAAAACGTCAGCAAAGCCTTGAAGTATCTCGGGCAAACGATTTTGCTTACCACAATTGTTTACATCGTGTTGGTTGTTGTCATCGGCGCACCGCTGATGCTCCTAATTAATTTTGCGCTGGTGGACAAGCCTTTCCGCTTTTTCTCGAGTGCAAGTCAGCCCGTGTTCGACGACGACAACGTCAGTTTGGACATTAGCGGCAGTTTCGACAGTCCGGCGTTGACGAGTACAACTACCGTTCCGATGCAGGGCATTGCCGAGGGCGTGCCCATGGGTGGCGGTAGTGGCGGCGTAGGCAAACTCATCGACGACGACGTGATTATCCGCGACAGGGAGGAGGTTTTTCCGTCCCTTACCGCAATCGACGAAAAATACGAGGGCTTTGAACTCCCGCCGATGCAAAGCGACGATGTTTCGCTGAAGGAATTGGCTGAAAAGTTTCGGCTTTACCTTGCAAAAACGCAAAAACTGTATTTCGACGTCGACACAATTCGATTTTTTGTCAGCGGATTTGCCGCAAGTCATTTCGAAATTTTGGAAGGACTTTCGGGTACAGGTAAATCGTCGCTCCCACGTTATTTTGCCGAGTTTATCGGTGCAAACGTGTTGTTTATGCCGGTGCAGGCAACGTGGCGCGACAAAACAAGCATCATCGGGTTTTACAACGAATTTTCAAAAACCTACACGGAAACCGCATTTTTAACCGCGTTGTACGAAGCGAATTACGAGCCGGACACGTTGCATTTTTACGTCCTCGACGAAATGAACATTTCGCGCGTGGAGTACTATTTTGCCGACCTGTTAAGCGTGTTGGAGTATCCGGTGCCGGAGTGGAAATTAAAAATTATGAGTGTTCCTCACGATTTTGTGCCTCCGATCAAACTCGAAAACGGCTATTTGCAAATTCCGGAAAACAGTTACTTTGTGGGTACTGCCAACCGCGACGATTCCACCTTCACCATCACCGACAAGGTGTACGACCGTGCCGTTACGTTGGAATTTTTGCAAAAAAACGATGCGTTTGAAGTGGAGCAAAACGTGGAAAAACTGCACCTTTCGGCATCTGCATTGCGCAAATTGTACGCCGCTGCCGCAGCCGATTCGGCAAACGAGTTCACCGCACAGGACAAGGCGCGATTCGACAAAATTTCAAATTTTGTTTACGAAACGTTCGACGTTGCCGTGGGTAACCGTATTTTAAATCAACTCGAAAAAATCGTGCCGGCGTTTATTGCGTGCGGCGGAACCAAGGAGGATGCGCTTGACTTTATGCTTTGCAAAAAGCTGTTCTCCAAACTCGAGGGGCGTTTTGAGGATTACGTAAAACCTGCCTTGGAGGAAACCCTTGCATTAATGGGCGAAACTTACGGAAAGGGTATGCTTCCGCGTAGCGAAAAAGTGATTCAAAAAATCATGAAAACGCTGTAAGGCTTTTTGTAAAACGTAGCGCGAATGCCCTTGGTCAGGGAAAAGAAAAGTATGATTTTAGCAGGACAACTTCAATTTAAGCAAAACGCACGCGCCGCGGACGAGTTTATTGCCTCGTACGGCGGTTTAGTCGGTGCTTATGCCCACGTGGAAAGCGCGGGCAACTTTTCGTTGCAAAAAATTTCATACGCCGAGGATTGCGCCTACTTAAAGGAAGTACTTTCTTTACTGAGTATCATTTCGTCCATTGTCGCAAAACCGCACGTTTCCACAAAGCGCGAGGAAATTTTTGCCCGACTCGAACAGGCCGGGCAACTTTCGGCCGACGATTTTAAGCGGGTGTGTCGCGACGGTAGTTTGTGGAAACGCCGCGGTGCAAAAATGATCCCCGAGGAATTGTACTATTTTCGTAACGAGGACGAAATCTGCATTTACGAAAACAGGTTTATCGTGCTTTTAATCAACCTCGTGAGCAAGGAAATTACCGAGCGCAAACGGGTTTACGGCGAACGATTGCCTCGAATCGACGGTGGCACGGTAACGTTGAACGCCGGCGAAATCGGCACGGCGTTAAACTACGTTAGGGACGTTGAAAAGCGTGTTTCCTATTTAAAAAACACCGATTTTTACAAAATCGTAGGGCGGGAAAAACCTTTGCAAGGCAAAATAACGCCTACGAACATTTTGCTGAAGGATTTAAAGTATCGCGCATGCTTTAAGTTTTACAACGGATTTTTGAAGTATGCGTGCGAAGGAGAGGAAGCCGACGACATGCGGTCGCTGAGTTTAATTTACATTTTAAAAGCTCTTCAAAAACTCGGCTTCGATTTTAAAAAAGGAAAAAAAGCAAACGAATACGTCGCTCGCGACAAAACGTTTTTGCTCAAATTCGATTTTAGTAAAAAGGGCGCGGTGCTACTTGACGTAACGCACAAAAAAAGCAAACAAACCGTGAAGTACGCCTTGTTTACCGGCGGCGAACCGTCGGCGGACATTGCGAATTTTTCGTTAAGCGACGAGGGCAAGGCGTATTGTTCGCTGGAAGTTTTCAGCGAATGGGCACGAAAGGACGGCGTAACGGGGGAACTTTTGTCGCATTCCGGTCAAACCGAGGAGGAAATGATTTTTGCGTGGCTGGCTTCAACAATGCAGCTGGTGCGCACGGATACGGCGGCATACAAAAAGTATTGCCCGTCCTGCGGGGCGAACGGCGTTTTCGAAAACGACGGTATGTTTACCTGCACAAACTGCGGCACGCAGTATACGTTTGTCGAAAATGCAACCGACAAAAACGTAATCCGAATTTGTAAATTAAGGAGAGGGGTATGAACGCCGAAAACATACGGAATCAGGCAGCGTCGGAGGGCGAACGTCAACCGTCGATCGTCATTCGGGATTTGTACAAGGCCTACGGCGAAAAGCAGGTGCTAAAAGGGCTGAACTTAAAAGTTTTTCACGGCGAACTTTTTGGCTTCATCGGTAAAAACGGAATCGGTAAGTCGACCACCATCGACTGTATGATAGGTGCCAAGCAGTTCCAAAGCGGGCAAATTACGTTGGACGGGTTCGACATCGCAAAACAACCGCTCGAGGCAAAAAAGCGGTTTGGGTATGTTGCCAGCGAGCCGTCGTGCTACGAAGTGATGACGGGCTACGACTATTTGGAATTTATCGCGGGTATTTACAAAATATCGGAAGGCGATTTTATCAAAAACTACACGTATTTGTGCAAACGCTTGCATCTCGATTTGAGCGAACTGAAAAATCGCATTTCCGAATATTCCCACGGGATGAAGCAAAAACTTTGCCTTGCGGCGAGTTTGTTGTTTAATCCCGACATTTGGGTGCTGGACGAGCCTACCGTCGGGCTGGACGTTATGGCGGTGGAGGAACTGAAAAAAATGATGCGCGAATATGCCGATCACGGAAAAACCGTGTTCGTAACTTCGCATAACATCGAATTGGTAAGTCGTATTTGCGACCGTGTCGCTATCGTAAACGACGGCGTAGTTGCCGCATTGTACGATTTAAACAAGGAACCGAACCGCAGGTTGCAACTGGGGAAACTGTTTGTTGAAACGTACGGGGGATAAGCAATGCTTAACTTGTTGATTAAGGATTTTAAACTGATTTTTTCGGGGAGTGCGAAACTTTCGCAAAAAATAATCTCCGCGGTTTTTACGATGCTGCTTTTGGCTTGCTTCGTTGCCGTGGAGTGGTTTGTGTTTCGCGGAATTATCAGTAAAATATCCGACGTAGCAGGTGCAAAAGAGTCCTTTTTGTGCGTATTTTTGTTTGTAATTACCATTCTTTTAACCGCTTCGTGCGTGATGTTGGCGAAAAAATTGTTTTTCGACCCGCAGGACGTGGAACTTTTGTCCAATCGCCCCGTGCAAAGCGGACAAATCATCTTTTCGAAATTGGTGTTTTTGTTTTTGGTGCAAACCTCGGCGGCACTGCTGTTTGAGTATCCGCTGTTTATTGCGTACGGACTGAGCGAGGGTTTGACGCCTATGTTCTATTTCACGGCGTTGTTTTATCCTGCGTTGTCCTTCGTTGTGGAGGCTGGCATTGCGCTTTTACTCGTTTATCCCGTGCACCTCATTACAAGCGCACTGAAAAATCACCCGCTGATTAAACTACTCATTGCTTCGGTAGTGATGGCTTGCCTTGCGTATGCGTACGCCACCGTACTCGACATTTTTGTAAATTTGGTTTCGAACAACGGCATGGCGGGGCTTTTCACTTCGGGAAACATGGCAAACCTCGAAAAGTTTAAAGCGTGGGCATTCCCCGTGAATTTGCTTTTAGGCGTGTTTATCGGAAAAAATTCCCTTGCGTTTTTGATTTTTCTGCTTGTTGCTGCGCTTATTTTTACGATAGGCATTGTTTACACCGTGTTTTCGTACAACTACGTGCGTAACGTAAATTTTTCGGTAAAACGAAAAACAAAGGAACGCAAAGTAAAAAATTTAAGCGTCAAACAAGCATTGATTAAAAAGGAATTGCTGCTGATTTTCGGCAATTCCGAAAATATTTTTTCCTACACGGGGCTTATTGTGATTCAGCCGTTTTTGTTGTGTATGGTGCTTAAA
>CAKPPA010000053.1 GCA_934177025.1 uncultured Clostridia bacterium | reverse complement strand
TCCTTACCCTACTGAAATTTTTGCTTCCGGATATTTCATCGGAAGATTGTTATCCTTGCCGGCAATCGCCAACGCAAAGGACAAAAATCCCACTCTTCCCAAAAACATCAACAACATTAACACAAATTTTCCGCCGACACTGAACTGCGCGGTGATGCCCATCGACAGCCCGACGGTGGAAAGCGCACTGATGCATTCGAACAGCAACTGTTCCGACGAAAACCTTTCCGCCTCCGTCAAATGCAACACGAACAATGCCGACACAATCAAAAAGACGTACGCAAAAATCAATGCCACCGTTTTGAACAAGGTTTTTTGCGCAACTTCCCGTTGCGACACAACGACGCGCTGATTGCCGCGAATGCTTGCCCACACCATGCACAACAACACGAAAAAGGTTGTTACTTTAATGCCGCCGCCCGTCGACGCAGGCCCCGCGCCGATAAACATCAACAACATGGTAAAAATGCGGCTACTCGGCGTTAACTCCGCCTGATTTACCGCGGCAAACCCTGCGGTACGCGGTGTTACCGATTGCAGCAATGCCGCCGCTAGTTTTTGCCCGAACGTCAACGTGCCGAAGGTCGCCGTGTTGGCGTACTCCGCCGTGAAAAAGAACACCGTCCCCGTCAGAACCAACACCAAGCTGGAAATCAGCACGATTTTTGCGTTGACGCTCAAAATGCGAAACTTCCTTTTTTTGAGGACTTCCAGCACCGTGCCGGCCCCTAGCCCGCCCAGCAAAATCAACGTTGCCGTCACCACGTTAAACCACGGCGCGGCGGCAAACACCGTAACGGATTGCGTCCCGAGCAAGTCGAACCCCGCATTGCAGTAGGCGGAAACGGCGTGAAACAAGGCTTTCCACACAGCCTCCCCCACCGAAAACAATGTTAAAAAGGAAGGCAAAATCAAAAGCGCACCCGTAAATTCGATGCAAAAGGACAGGAGCGCAAAGCGTTTGACCAACTTCACAAGCCCGCGAATTTCCTCCGTGTTCATCGCTTCGGAAATTACCAAACGATGTTTTAAGGACACGCGTTTGCCAAGCAGCACGAACGCCAACGTTGCAATCGTCATAAACCCGAGCCCGCCCGTTTGAATTAAACAAAGCAGAACAAACTGCCCGAATCCGGTAAATTTCGACAGCAAATCCACAACGGACAGCCCTGTTACGCAAACGGCACTCGTCGCCGTAAACAATGCATCGGCAAACGAAATGCCACTGCGTACCGAAATCGGCAGTAGCAGTAACCCAGTGCCTGCCAAAATGACACCGAGGTATCCTAAAATTAAAATCGCAATCGGCGGTAGCCCTTTTTTTGCCCGTTTCAGCATACGTTGATTATAGCACTTCTGCCGGCGACGTGCAACTTTCTTTCAAAAAACGAACCGAAAGCGAAAAACTTACTCACTCAACCGCACATCCACGCGAAATTCCACGCCTTTTAAAAAATTTTCCTGCTCGTCCATAAAATAATCCCATTTGCGAGGGTATTTTCGATGCACGGCGGTGGCAATTTGATAAAAATCGCACCCCGTTTCCACACTTTTTTGTATGGTTTTTTGCAACTGCGCTTCGATTTGCACCTTAACTTTGTTTAAAATTTCGTCGGAAATTTCCTTTTTCATGTGCGGCACGCCGTTCATCACGTTGCCTGCCGTATCCGTGCGCACGCGCCGCAGTTTGGCGCGAAAACAAACCGTAACGACGGGTGTTTCCCCCTCGAACTCCGTTTCCACGGAGCAGCGTTTGGACAAAAAGCCGATGGTAACCATGTCGGAAAAGGTAACTTCGCGGTACACGTCCTTAACCACGAAATACTCGAAACTTTTCGGGTTGGACGTAATCACGAATCCCCTTGTTTCCTCCTCGTTGCATTCGCCCACGTACTTTCCTTTGCGGTACAACGCCATTTTACGACAGGCATAAATGCCGCTCGGTTTTTTGCTGGATTCATCCAATTTTTCGGACGGGGCGTAAAGCTCCTTTGCTTCGATAATCGGCAGGTAACTACTTAATCCGCGCGCGCGGTTGTCGTCCATAAAGGTGTTTAAAATAATGGACGGCGTCGTTGTGTGATCGTCCGATTCGTTCAGCAGCGTTTGCAAACTCAACGAAATGTAGCTGTCGAGCGTCGTTTGTTTTTGAAACAGTTCCTTTGCGGTTTTTTTGCAGGCGGCAACGGTGGTGCCGTCCTTAAAATTGTCGGAAAAGGCAAAGTACCCCAACGCCTGAATCACGTCGCCGTGCTTGTACAAATTTTCGCCCAACACCAAAATGCAGCATTGCCCCAACGACGGCATTCGCCCAGTGGTTTTGTAAATGTCCTGCACGGCTGCCGCAACCGTTTCGCCCTTGCCGGAAACGATTTTGGAACCCGAAACCACGGCTTCGTCCTGCGGGGCGTTTGCCACCGCGATTTCGGCCGTGACTTCGTACTGCCCATTTTGAAAATCGATGCCTAACCCGAGGACGATGGAACGGTCGCTGATGTTTTCCTCCACAAAGTAGCCGCCTAACAGGAACAAAATCACCGCGATTGCCGCGATTCCCCAAATTTTTTTGTTTTTCAGCATGGTTCCTTCCCCTGTTTCGCTTCCGCTTTTTTACGGTAACAAATGGTTTTTTTGTTTGCTTTGGCAACTAGGAAGGGCATGGAAAGCGGCAAAAGGTACTCCACCAACCAAAAAATTTTCCACTTACGTATCCGCCACGAAAGGAAGTTTTCAATCGGGACGTACAGCGGCAAAAGCAGTAAGCATAGCCCGATGCACACCAAAAATCCGCACACCCACGGCACACCCTTTTTCCCCGTCAGGCCTTTCAAGCACTCCACCATGCAGTACAAAAACACCATGCATTTCACAACAACGGAACTTAACCAAACAAGGAGGCTTAGCCAGTCCAACCTGCCGTTGGTGGTAACGTCCACATTAAATTGCGAAACCTTGGCAATCACGCCCGTATGCAACCATGCGGTGTTTCCGTAAATGCCCAAAAACGCAAGCGTCATCACCACGACGAGGGACGCCGCCAACAAAAACCCGCAATTCATTTTTCGTTGAAAGTGTTTTTCCTTTTTTACTTTGTCCGTTAAAAACAGCAAAAACAGCGAATCGGAAAACCAAAACGTGTACTTTTCCATTGCGGTAAAAACCGGTTTTACCCCGTACTCCAGCATCGGCGCAAGATTTCGAAAATCAATCGCTTTCATGGAAAACACGATTGTCCCCAGCCCCGACAAAATAACAAACACGGCGATTAGTTCGTTGGTGCGGGCAATGTTGTTAAATCCGCGAAACACCGGATAGGCGCAAATCAGCAAAATGGGGATGACAAACGCTACCCAATTGGTTTTGATGGTCAACGTCGTTTGCATTAACTCCATAAAATCGAGGAGGAGCCCCGTAAAGCGGAGTAGAAAAAAGGCAAGCAGCAACAAATACACGATTTTTGCGCCGAATTTCGTCAGCGTTTTTTCCAAAATTTCGTTAAAATTCAACCCCTTGCGGTTTTGCGCAATGGCTCGCACCAAGCACGCAAAACACACAAAATCCACAAGGAGCAGCCCCGTTACGGCAAGCCAACTGTCCTGCCACGCAATGCGGAACATATCTGCCGGCACGGAAAGATATTTACTCCCCGGCAAAATTACCAAAATCAATCGAAACAACTGATTTTGTTTTACTTCCTTAATTTTCATCATGGTAACTTAACCTCGTATCGTTTTCGTGACGAATGGATTTCGGGCGATGCGTCAGTTTGAGTAGCTGACGTTTTAACACGGCATCCTCCTTATCCCGCGGGAGCGACGGCGTAAACGGCGCAAGATACGGCGAACCGTAGCGGCCTAAGGACACTACGAAACTAATTAAAAACAGCGAACCGATTAAAATGCCGTACACCCCCATGATTCCCCCGAGCACGGTGTAAATCAACCGTAGTAAGGACATGAGGAGCGTGTTGTCCGGCAGTGTGTAAAGCCCGATGCCGCTTAACGCACCGATCATGACCGACGGCGCACCCAAAAGCCCCGCTTTGACGGCGGCATCGCCAAGGACGATTGCCCCGACGATACTCAGCGACACCCCCGCAAACTGCGGCATTCGCGCACTTGCTTCCCTTAAAATGTCAAACAAAATCAGCATAATTACCATTTCGAGAATCGGCGTAAAGGGTAGCCCGCTCGTAGCGTTCATAATGGTAATCAAAAATTTTGTCGGAATAATTTGGTAATTGTACATTTGCAGCGACACAAACAGCCCCGGCAGCAACACCGATGCCGTAACGGCAAGCGCACGCAACAACCGTGCCACCGTTGCCGTTGCCGGCGTGTCGTAGTAATCGTCCGGTGCTTGCAAATCCTCCACAAACAAGTACGGCACCGTGAGTGCAATCGGCGAGCCGTCCGCAAGGATGCAAACGCGCCCTTCCAACATTTTTGCCGCGGCGATATCCGGCTTTTCCGTGGAGCCGACGAGTTTAAACAGCGTGGTTCGCTTGCCGTCCAAAAAACTCGCCAAATAGCTACTGTCCAGAATGCCGTCGATGTCGATGCGTTTTAAACTTTTCAGCACCTGCCGCACCACTTTTTGATCGGCAATGCCGTTTAAGTAACAAACGGCAACTTTGGTGGAAGTGTAGCGACCGACATTGAGCGTGCGAATGCGAAAATTTTCCGTTTTCAAACGCCGACGCAACAGGGATAAATTCGTTTTGACGTTTTCCACAAACCCTTCGCGCGGACCTTTGTTTACCCCGCCCGTCGGCGGCTCCGCAACGGCACGTTCCGGCATCATTCGCGTGTCGAGGTCAATGGCACCCAAAAGCCCTTCCGCAAACAACACGGAATGCCCGTTGAGTAAATCCGCCGCAAGTTCCCCTACGTCCGTTTTGACTTTTGCTTCCGCCGTGTACAAAAAACAGCGTTTTAGCCCCTCTAGCGAACGGATTTTTGTTTTGAGTAACAGGAGCGGTTGTAAAACGGTTTCGGCAATGCGATCCCCGCCGGACATGCCGTCCAAAAACAACAGCGTCAGTTTGCGCCGCCCCGCATACAGCGTGCGGATTTTTAAATCCTCGTCCGGCTGAAATTTTGCGATTAGTGCTTCCTTTAACATACCTACCCCTCTTTTTTGCTAGTTTGCCGCAAACTTACGTTTTTATGAATTCCGTCCTTGTTTTTGTCAACGGGTTAAAAACGCACCGAACTACTTTCACTTTGCAAAATTTTTTCAGGAGGCATTTCCACTCCGTGTAAACCGACGGCAACGACGCCAATTTCCCTTTTTCCTAAAAAAAGGAGTTACGCCGCGTTCCCTTTTTTCGCAAAACGAAGCCGCCGCGTTTTTCCTCGGTTTGATACTGTAAATTCACTGTAAATTCTTTGACATTTTTGGGGATTTGGATTATATTTTTTGTAATCTTAAACGGTAAACCGTAAAAAAGAAAGTATTCGGAAAAGGAGCGTACTCTATGAGCGAATTTTTGACTGCACAGAGAATGCAGCAAGTTCAAGAAACTGCAAAGGAACTGGCGGAAAAAGGCGGAATGAGCGATATCGAAATCGCATCGAAATTCCAATGCCTGCCGATTGAGGAGGTTGCCGCGAAACTGGGCATCGACAACAGCGAACTGGAACCTTACGGCAAAAACAAAGCAAAAATCAATCATCCGGAAGTGAAAACGAACGGAAAACTTATTTTGGTAACCGCAATCAACCCGACGGCTGCCGGCGAAGGAAAAACCACGACTTCCATCGGTTTGACCGACGCTTTGGCTTTGAGAGGGAAAAAAGTTTGCGTTGCATTGCGTGAACCGTCCTTAGGGCCGGTGTTCGGCGTAAAAGGCGGTGCTGCGGGCGGCGGACTGAGCCAAGTTATCCCGATGGAGGACATTAACCTTCACTTTACGGGCGACCTTCACGCCATTACCACGGCAAACAACTTCCTCTCCGCAATTGTGGACAACCACATGCAACAAGGCAACGTTTTGAACATCGATCCGAAAAAAGTGCTTTGGAGAAGATGCGTGGACTTGAACGACCGCGTGTTGCGTAGCGTCCTTGTCGGCCTCGGCAAAAAAGGCAACGGCGTAATGCGTGAGGACGGATTTAACATTACGGCAGCCAGCGAAGTTATGGCTACGCTGTGCCTCGCATCGGATATCGACGACCTAAAAACGCGCCTCGGCAACATCATCGTTGCTTACACCTACGACGACAAGCCTGTGTATGCAAGGGATTTGAAAGCCGAAAACGCAATGGCAATTTTGTTGAAAGAAGCAATCAAACCGAACCTCGTACAAACGTTGCTCGGCTCGCCTGCTTTGATTCACGGCGGACCTTTTGCAAACATCGCACACGGTTGCAACAGCATCATCGCTACGAAAACGGCAATGCACTTTGCTGACTATGCCGTGACAGAAGCAGGCTTCGGTGCCGACCTCGGTGCGGAAAAATTCCTTGACGTAAAATGCCGCGTCGGCGACATCGCTCCGAACGCCGTTGTTATCGTTACCACCATCCGCGCAATGAAAATGCACGGCGGCGTGAACAAAAACGACCTCAAGGCGGAAAATGTTGCCGCAGTGAAGGAAGGCGTGAAAAACTTGATGAAACACGTGGAAAACATCACGCAAAACTTCCGCTTGCCGGCAGTGGTTGCCATCAACCAATTCGTTACGGATACGGATGCGGAAATCAAAGTCGTTGTGGACTGCTGCAAACAAGCCGGCGTAAACGTTGTTCCGGTGCAAGTTTGGGCAAAAGGCGGCTACGGCGCGCTGGAATTGGCGGACGAAGTCATTAAACTCGTGGAAGGAAATCCACAACCGAAAATCAACTACACTTACGATTTGAGCGATTCCATTGAGGAAAAAATCACGAAAATCGCAACGAAAATTTACGGAGCGAAGGACGTGGTGTTCGCCGCAACGGCAAAACAGGAAATCGATCGCATCAACAAAATGGGATTGGGCAATTTGCCGGTCATCGTTGCAAAAACGCAATACTCCCTGTCCGACAATGCAAGCCTCCTCGGCCGTCCGGAAGGATTTACCATTAACATTCGCGAAATTCAATTGCGTAACGGCAGCGGATTTATCGTTGCGGTTTCGGGCGACGTGATGTTGATGCCGGGCTTGCCGAAAGTTCCTGCAAGTGAACACATGGAACTGAATGCGGACGGATCCATTAGCGGATTGTTCTAAACCGGTACGACGTTCGTTCCCCCTTTCGGGGTGCGGAATTTGAAACTTTTTGTTTTCCGCTACGAAAAAAGCGAACAAAAAAATAAAAACTTCAAACAGAAAACAGCCGCTTCACCGCGGCTGTTTTTTTACA
>CAKPPA010000052.1 GCA_934177025.1 uncultured Clostridia bacterium | reverse complement strand
ATTTAAAGGTGTCGCAACCGATGCAATTAAGCGACGTCGCTGGGCTGTTGCAGCGTTCGCAAATCGACGTGATTTTTTGTAACGGAAAAAAATCGTACGAACTGTTGCAAAAATATTTTCGTCTCAATGTGCCGACGGTGCTATTGCCGTCGACCAGTCCGGCAAACGTTTCCTTCCGACAGGAAGATTGGTTTAAAGCATTTAAAAATTACGAAAAGGAGAAAGGGCAATGTCTTTAGAAGCGGCAAGGCAATATTTAAAAGAATTCGGCAAGGAAAACGATATTTTGGAGTTTCCGGTGTCCAGCGCAACGGTGGAACTGGCTGCGCAAGCGCTACACACGGAAAAAGGGCGCATCGCCAAAACCATTTCCTTTAAAAACAAGGAAGGGCAGGCACTGCTCATCGTAATGGCAGGCGATTGGAAAATCGACAATGCAAAGTACAAGCAGGAATTCGGCTGCAAAGCATGCATGCTGACGGCGGAGGAGTTGGACGAAAAAGTAGGTCACCAAATCGGCGGCGTTTGTCCGTTCGGCGTCAAGGACGGCGTTCGCATTTTTTTGGACGTGTCGCTACAGGCTTACGACGTCATTTATCCGGCGTGCGGCAGTGCAAATTCCGCAATTCGCTTAACGCCAAAGGAGTTGGAGCAAATTTCCCGTTGCGAAAAGTGGGTGGACGTCGGTAAACCGATGTAACCGCACCGAACACAAAACGTATTTGCGTCAAAACTCAGTAACAAAAGTAGGTTTAAAAAAAATTTTAAAAAAACGGATAAAATGCCCGCCTTGACAAGGAGGGTTAATTGTGCCTAAAATAAAGGCAGTACATCATTGGGAGGGAAAAATGAGAGCAGGAGATTTTCGTTTCGAAGCACGGCAAGCCATGCAGGGCAAATGGGGGACGTTGGCATTAATGGCATTCATTGCATCGGCCATTACGGGGGCATGTAGCGGGCTAGGTGCCTTCATTCCGCTTGTGTCCATTGGGGGTTTGTTTTTGGAGGCTCCACTCATGCTCGGTAGGGCGAAAGTGGCGTTACGTGTGTTTCGCGGCGAGGAAATTGTGGTAGAGGATATGTTTGCCGGCTTTCAACAATTTACCAAAGCGGTTTTGTTGCAGTTAGTGAACGGAATTATCATTTTTTTGTGGTCACTACTCCTAATTGTTCCCGGCGTCATCAAATCGCTGGAATATTTTATGAGTTTGTTTATTTTGGCGGAAAATCCGTCCGTCGGCATTACGGAAGCGCGCAAAAAATCTTCGGAACTGATGATCGGTCACCGTTGGGAATTGTTCTGTTTGCTATTTAGTTTTATCTGGTGGTATCTGTTGAGCCTTCTGACGTTGGGGATTTTACTCTTTTGGGTGGAGCCTTACGTTGCAACGTCGGTTGCGGCGTTTTACGAAAACTTGCTTGCGGAAAAAGGGGTAAAAGCGGACATAGCGGGAACGGAGCCTTTTGACGAAATGATGTAATTGGAAGACAAAACTTTAAAAAAGGAAGCGTCGCGGAATGCAAAAATGCATTCCGCGCCTTTTGTTTTTGCATTTTCGGAGGTGCGGCGAAAGGAAATCTCGCTTGACTTTTTTTACAAAACTTGTTATATTAATTTCGAAAAAAGGAGGCTCCTATGAAAGGATTGGTGCATATTTATTGCGGCGACGGAAAAGGCAAAACAACGTGTGCGTTAGGGCTGGGGCTGCGCGCTTGCGGCAACGGTATGAACGTGTTTATGTTGCAGTTTTTAAAAAGCAATCACAGTAGCGAGCACAACGCCATACGGCAACTAATCAATTTCCGGTACACCACGGTAATGGATTCGGTAAAATTCGTGTTTCAAATGACGGATGCCGAAAAACAAGCGTTAAAGGAAGCAAACGAGGCAAAATTTGCAGAAATCCGTAAGGAATGCGAGGCGGGCAAAATCGACTTACTGATTTTGGACGAAGCCGTCGGTTGCGTCAACGTCGGTCTGTTGGACGAAGCGGAGTTAATTCGCTTTTTAAAGGAAAAACCGGAAGGGTTGGAAGTGGTTTTGACGGGAAGGGATCCGAGCAAAGCGTTAATGGATGCAGCGGACTATATTTCCGAAATTCGGAAAATCAAGCATCCGTTCGATCGCGGGATCGAAGCCCGTAAAGGCATAGAATTTTAAGTTTGGAGGAAACACGATATGAAAAAAACAGTTACGTCTGAAAAAGCACCGGCAGCACTGGGCCCTTATTCGCACGGACAACAATTCGGAAACTTGGTAATTACGTCCGGTCAATTGCCAATCGACACCGCAACGGGTGCTTTTCCGGAAGGAATCCAAGCGCAAACGAAACAGTCTTTAATCAACGTTCAGGCAGTTTTGGAAGCGGCAGGCGCAAAAATGAGCGACGTTGTGAAAACGACGGTGTTTATTAAAAATATGAACGACTTCGGTGCGATGAACGAAGTTTACGGCACGTTCTTCACGTCCGACTTCCCTGCACGTACTTGCGTGGAAGTGGCGCGTCTCCCGAAGGATGCTTTGGTGGAAATCGAAGCAATCGCTTACGTTGAAAAATAATTTTTCGGTGTAAGCGGAGTGTCGGAAGGGTTGCGTAGTTGTTACGTTAAGCCTTTCGAACGTAAAACAAAAAACGAAAGGGCGGGTGGCATCCCGCCTTTTTTTACGCCAAAAACAAAGTAAGTAACGGAAAAAACCTGTTTTTTCGTCAACAACGGTTTTTCGTAACCGTATGGGAAAAGGTACGGAAAGGGGAGCGGGCGATAGGACTTACTTGCCGCAAAAAGGGGGTTTTCCGCACTTTTTATCAAATTCCAGTTCAAACCGACAACATTTGCCATCCGTTTTCAAGCAAAAACTTCCGCACGGCGTACGAATGCCGTAATCGCAGGAGCAAAACGGATCCGAACAAATCGGCGGATGCGGCGGCGGACAGCAATCGTTTCGTAGGGCGTTTTTGTAATCGACTTGGTTTAAAAAATGATGTTTGCAGCAATTTCGGTCGCACATTTTTCTTCTCCTTTACTTCATCCTATGCCGGCATTCGGCTTCCTGCCGAAGAAAAAATCAAAAAACAGTTGTGAAAAAGGAAAGAATAGTGTAAAATGAATCCAAAAGCGGAGGGATTTATAGTATGGTTTTTGATAAAGTGAAAGCATTATTGGCGGAACAGTTGATGATCGATGCGGACAAAATCGCAATGGAGTCGGACATTTTGGCGGATCTCGGAGCGGATTCGTTGGACGTTGTGGAACTCATCATGGCGTTGGAGGAAGAATTCGGTTTTTCCGTTCCGGAGGAAAAAATTGCGGAATTTAAAACCGTTGGCTCGATCGTAAATTTCATCGAAACAAACAAGTAAACCGTCGTTTTGCGGTATTGCATGTTTCATGGCGTAAATAAAAGCGTTTTACAAAAACAACAAAAAGTACAAAAACGGAGATTACAAAATCTCCGTTTTTTATGTATCGTCACGTTTTTTATTTTCTTGCGGTAAACTCCCGTTTTTGCGCTACACAAGGGGGCTACTCGTCGTTTTCCTTTTCCGCAATGCCGTCCCAAAGGTGGTATCGTTCGGGGTGCATAATCGCTCCGCAGGCGCGTTCCTTGGCAAAAGGAATTTCTTTTTGAATTTCCTTCAGTAATTGCTTCATGTATTCGCGTTGGGTGTGGTGATCCTTCGGGCACGGGTTGCGATACACCGGTAAGTCCTTGGCATAGGCGCGAATATCCTTTTCCTCCGTGTAAATCAACGGGCGAATCAACGTCACGCCGCTACGCGACATGTAGGAAACCGGCGCAAACGTATTCAGCCGCCCTTCGTAAAAAAAACTTAACAAAAACGTTTCCAAAACGTCGTCGGAATGATGCCCCAACGCAAGTTTGTTGTAGCCCATTTCCATAATGGCACTGTTTAAAGCCCCTCGGCGCATTTTCGAGCAAAGCGAGCAGGGATTTTTTTCCTTGCGTTCCTCAAACAAAATTTTTGCAATGTCCGTTTTCACAATGCGGTAGGGCACGTTAAGTTGGTCGCAGTATTGCTTTATTTCCCGAAAAGCATCCTCCTCAAAGCCCATGTCAATGGTCACGGCAGTGAGTTCAAAGGTTTCGGGGCTAAACCGTTGGTAGGCTTTCAACAGCGTCAGTAACGTCAAACTGTCCTTCCCGCCGGAAATTCCCACGGCAATGCGATCCCCCGAGCGAATCATGCGGTAATCGGTAACGGCTCTTCTCAAATAAGCTAACATTTTTTGTGTCGTCATAAAAATATTGTACCTGTTTTTTGCATTTTTTACAAGGATCTCACTGGAATTTCACGGAAAAATCCTTTACAGAAAAAGGAAAGTATGGTATTCTTATCCAAGAATCATTATTAGTTGAGATAAGTGAGAATCAAAATGGAATGTGGTTTGCGTTATTCAAAACAGCGGGAAATCACGTTGCGCGTGTTACAATCGACGGATACGCATCCGTCCGCGGAATGGATTTATAACGAAGTAAAAAAACAAATTCCCGATGTCAGTTTGGGGACGATTTATCGAAATCTGAAGCAACTTGAGGAAAAGGGAATGATCCGCAAAGTCCTTACGAGCGACAACATTGAGCATTACGATGCGGACACTTCAATGCACTGTCATTTTATTTGTAAAAAATGCGGTCGAATCCTCGATTGCGATGCGGAAACGGAATTTCGGCTAAAAAACGAGTCTTACGACGTGGAGGACGTTTACGTTCAATTCTACGGCGTTTGCGATAAATGTAAAAAAGGATAGGAGGCAAAAAATATGAAAAAGTGGATTTGCAAAATTTGCGGATACGTGGTCGAAGCGGAGGAAGCTCCGGAACAATGCCCTGTTTGCTTTGCAGGACAGGACGCTTTTGAGGAAGTTGACGAGTAATTCGGGAGGGTGTACAAAATGAAAAAATTCAGATGCACTGTTTGCGGTTATATTTACGAAGGCGAAAATCCTCCGAAGGAATGTCCGGTGTGCCATGCAACGACGTTCGAGGAAGTCGGCGCAGCGGAACTGAAGTTTGCGGACGAGCATAAAGTCGGCATTGCAAAAGGTTTGGACGAACAAGTTGTGGAAGGGCTGCAAGCAAACTTCAACGGCGAATGCATGGAAGTGGGCATGTACTTGGCGATGAGCCGCGTTGCGGATCGCGAAGGCTATCCGGAAATTGCGGAAGCATTCAAACGCTATGCTTTTGAGGAAGCGGAGCACGCAGCAAAATTTGCGGAACTGTTGGGCGAGGTCATTACGGATTCCACCGAACAAAACGTCAAAATGCGTATGGAAGCGGAATGCGGTGCTTGCGAAGGCAAACTGATGCTGGCAAAGCGCGCAAAGGAACTCAACTACGATGCAATTCACGATACCGTCCACGAAATGGCAAAGGACGAGGCCCGTCACGGCAAAGGCTTTGCGGGACTTTTGAAAAGATATTTCGGAAAATAAGCATCACAAAAGTTTTTTGATGCCGAAAGGACAGGTGTTTCACTCCTGTCCTTTTTTGTTTTGCCCCCGTGTGCGGGATTGTAAAGATTGTCAAAAAGCATTGTCAAGAATTCGCATCTATGATACTATAATGTATATTTTGCCTAAGGAGAGTAATATGAAGGAAAATAAGAAGTTGTTACAGGCGTTCATCATTTTCTGTGCCGGCATCGTGCTGATGCTTGGTTTCATCACGCTACTGAAATTTCAAAATCCGAAAACCGGCCTTTTAGGGTTTATTCTTTGCTTGGTCGGTATGCACAGCGGAATTTTGTGCTTTATCACGAGCCAAAAGATTTTCCACAAAGCAGGGTTGGATCCGAAAAAGTTCTACAGCGAAGTGTACTACTACGTGTTGGTGTTCATTCCGGCATTGTTGTACAAATTCATTATTGTTAACATTTGGGAAAGTGCGTACATGGGCGACGATGCTTATTTGGCAATGATTTTAACGATCACGGGCTTCTGCTTGATCGTGTGCGCTCGTACGGCAGTTTTGTTCGGAAAAGCAATCAATCGCGGCGAATTGCCGGCCTACGTTCCGAAGCCGAAAAAACAAAAAGGCGAAAAGGTCGATCAGTAAGGCACTTGCCTTCGTTCGAAAAGGTCGTAGCAATCGTTTCAAAAACAAAAACAGAGTTCGGTTTTTTACCGAACTCTTTTTTACGGTTTTTATTTACGTGTAAAACGGCAGGAAAATTTTTTCAAAATGGCGTTTCGGTGTTAAAAAAGGGGTTTCCTTATCGGCGGAGCGTGTGTTTTTTGTTTCTGTTTTGCAGGGCTTTTCAGTCGTTCGCCGTAAGTCGACAAAATCTCCATAATTTTCGCGTTTAAAAAGGGTACTTAGGGCATATTCTGAAAAAGGGTAGGTAAACTACCGCAGGAAGGCATGCATTGCCCTTGCCGAAAATCCGTCAAAACTACCCCAAAGGGAGGTTGCCGACCGACGTACGCATTCCTCGCTTTTTGCAAGGGAGCCTAGGAAAAAACATTCCCCATTGACAAAAAGGGGAACGTTTTTTATAATAAAATAAATTCGGAAAGGTTTTGGGAAAAGAGATGCTGACGTACAAAATTTTAAAAGAGGATCCTGAAATTCAAACGTTGTTAAAGTTGTCCGAAAGGCAGTTGGAAGTGCTTGGGTTTACCGAGCATGGGCATCGTCACGTCGGAATTGTAACCCAACGGGTGGAAACGATTTTGCGTGCCTTGGAAGCGGAGGATCGGGAAGTTGAGTTAGGCAAAATCGCCGCGCTGCTGCACGACGTCGGCAACGGCATCAACCGCAACGATCACGCCCAAAGCGGTGCGCTTTTGGCGTATCAAATGCTGACGAAGCGTAGCATGGATTGCAAGGAAGCGGCGGAAATTATGATGGCAATCGGCAATCACGACGAAGGCACGGGCTTGGCGGTCAGTCGCATCGGTGCGGCGTTGATTTTGGCGGATAAATCGGACGTGCACCGCAGTCGCGTGCGCAAGGATCAGGTTGAAATTTTCAAACGCTCGCAGTATATGGAGGATATCCACGATCGCGTCAACTACGCCGTGGAAAAAAGCGATTTGTTGGTGGATCGGCAAACGAAGCACATCATTTTTCGCTTTAAAGTCGACACGGAAATCTGTTCCGCTATGGATTACTTTCAAATTTTTATGGAACGGATGCAAATGTGTCGGCAGGCGGCGGATTTTATCGGCTACGAGTTTCAACTGATGATTAACGATTACAATCTCGCTTAGGGAATGCGGGCGTCGGTGTTTGTTTCGGTAAAACGGCAAACGGACCGCTTTCAAGGTAAAGCCTTTTAAAAATTCAGTCGAAATCACGTTTTTTAAAGGTGACGCGGTTTTTCGCCACGCGGGAAAGTGACCG
>CAKPPA010000051.1 GCA_934177025.1 uncultured Clostridia bacterium | reverse complement strand
GGTTTAGGTTGCGGCGTTTTTGTGCGTTGTCGTTTTCGTGCGTCAAAAAAAACACGAAACGTGAGGAAAATTTTACCGAAAAGGGGGCGAATCTTTCCAAAAAGGGCATTGACATTCCCAAGGAACTTTATTATAATCTTTGTGATAGATAGGTGTAAATTGTGTGGAAATTGAATGGACTTGTCATTGAAATTTCCGCAAAAACATAAAATTTCCTTTTGCCGCATCATTTTTGGCATGTTTTTACAATAAAATGAATCGCATGTAAAAAACGGGACGACGGCACGTTGCCCCGAAAAATAAAAAAAGGAGAAGGAAAAATGAAAATCAAAAAGAGAACGCTAGTCTTTTTGGTAGTTGCGCTGGGATTGTGTTTGTTCAGCGGAATTTTTTCCGGCATGGTCAACACCAGCGGCTACACGGTGGAAGTGTTCGATGTGCGTGAGAACATCGGTTCCGGCACTCGGTTTAGTTTTTACGTTTACAAACCGAGGATTGCGACAGCGGAAAACAAAGTTCCTGCCATTGTAACGAGCCACGGCTACTTAAACAATCGCGAAATGCAGGACATGAACGCCGTGGAATGGTCGCGTCGCGGATTTGTAGTTCTCGCTATGGACATGGAAGGCCACGGCCACAGCGAAATGAATTCGAAAGGGCTTGCGGCAACGGCAGGCGGCATGATTTACGCCGTTCGCTATGCTGCAAATTTGGAATATGTCGACAGCAGTAAAATCGGCGTTTCCGGCCACTCGATGGGCGGAATGGCGGTGAACCTGACGGCAATGCACTACGGCACGGAAGGCCGAAAAGCGCAGGAAGCGGCAGTAAAAGCGTACTACGCGGCAGCCGGCGTTACGGAAGCAACCGCAACCACGGAGCAAAAAGCGGCGGCGGCATTGGCGGGCGCGGAAGCGTACGACAAAGCAAACCTCGTTTCGGGCGCATTACTGTGCGCAAGCGATCCGACGTATGCCAACATTTACAAACCGGGTAGCGTTGTCGGTACCATCGCCCCGAAGTACGACGAATTTTTCTATAAAGAAGCAGGCAAATATACGTACGAAAACAGCTTAATCGCATCGAACGATCCGGATAAGGCGAACAAAATGAAGTACGAATTTTTGCCGCGGGACTACCTGTCCAGCCCGAATGCGGCACTGTTCATCAAACAGTCCTTCGCAACGTTGGCAACGACGACGCGCGACATGTATCCGGAAGGGGACGACTACACTCGCCCGACGGATGCAACGCTTTTGGCAAAAAAAGTAACGGTTCCGACCAACCCGATTAAGGAAGGCGTGTTTTACACCGCAAGCGGCGAAGTTACGGACGAAGCAAAATTAAAAGGCGGCATTCAGGAATCGGCACGTGTCATTTACAATCCAAGCGAAATTCATCCTTGGGAACATTTTTCGATTGCCAGTGCGGCAAGCGGATCGGCATTTTGGTACGGCGCGTTCGGTACGCCGAGCGGCGCGAGCTACATTGCTCCTTCCAACGAAATTTGGTGGCTGAAGGAAACGTTTAACTTGGTAGGCTTGGTAGGCTTCTTTATGTTGCTGTTGCCGTTAGTGGACATCCTCCTTTCCACGCCGTTGTTCGCATCGATGAATCAACCGGCGCCGGAAGCGGAACAGTTGCCGAGCCTCGTCGGCTGGAAACGGAATTTGCAATTCTGGCTGGGCGGAATCATCGTTACGCTGTTCAGCGGTTTTTCGATTCGCCACTTTGTTTCGAGTAGCACGGGCTGGGGCACTGCTTTCTTCCCGTTGACGCCGCACTTCCCGCAGGACACCACCAACTACGTTGCGGTGTGGGCGGTTGCGTGCGGAATGTTTGCGCTCCTCGTGTGCGCACTAATGTGGGTGCTCATCGGCAGGAAGGAAGGCGATCATCCGTTGCAAGCGGCACGGATTTCGGGCAAAAACCTTGCAAAAACACTGTTGATGACGTTTATCGTTGTCGGTGCTATGTGGGTTGTTGTGTTCCTGAACCAAGCAATCTTCACCACGGACTTCCGCATTTGGTCGTTTGCGGTGCGGACGTTTGAACCGGTAAAATTCCCAACCATGATTCGCTACGCTTTGATTTTTGCCTTGTTCTACTGTGCAAACTCGTTTGTCAACACGACAAACCGTTTCAAAAATCTTCCGGAATGGGCAACAATCGCATTGACGGCGGTGTTCAACGTGTTCGGTATCTGTTTGGTTTTCGCCATTCAGTACGGCGTGTTCTTCTCGACGGGCGCAATGTGGCAATGGGATATGAAACTGCCGTACATCGTGCTGTTCCCGATTGTTCCGATTTTGGTCATTGCGGCAATCTATGCACGGCGGCTGTATTTGCGCACGGGTAATTGCTGGTTGGGCGGTTTTGTCAACGCATTGCTGTTCACGATGATTACCGTTGCAAACACTTCGATTTCCTACCCTTACATTTTGGGTTAATCGTTTGAACCCGAACGGCGAAAAGCGGCAAAACGCTACTCCGTCGTTCCGAAAGGTTTTTAGCACGCAAAAAGGATAACGAGTTTTCGTTATCCTTTTTTTGTTGCGGTTCGACAAGTTTCGACCTTTTTTGTAGGGGAACGTCCTTGATTTTGCCTAGTTTTACGTGCAAAATAATTTTTTTCGAAGTAGATTCCCCGAAATACTTGAAAAAGATCGCGCGGTTTGTTATTCTGTTACGGCGGACGAACGGTGGCCGTAGGTTGTTTTGTCCTGTTTTTCGGGAAAGGACGCAAACGGCACAAGGTTCGTGAAAAGCGGCGGTACGGAACAACGTTGTTCCCGCCGAAAAGCCGCGGAAAAGGAAAAAAAGGAAAAGTCCTTCGCTACGGAAACATTATCACATCCGCTGCATAAACTGTGGGGATTACGGTTGTTTGCGGTGGGTGTTTGTACCCGATCGGTGCGGAACAAAAGCAAAAAGGAAATGCGGAACAAAAGGAAAGCGTTCGGGCGAACGGAAAAAGCATATTAGGGTGAAAGATGCATTTTGAATTAAAAAAACTAAAAAAAAGCGATGCAAAAAGTTATTCCAAACAAATCAACAATCCGAGCGTCATTCGATTTTTGCGCGACGGCATCTGTTCGCCTTATTCCGAGCATGAGGCGGAGCAGTACATTGCGTATTTAAACTCCGTCGACGAGCGAAAGGAGTTTGTTCGGGGGATTTTTGTGGACAACAAAGCCATCGGTGCGGTGGCCCTCAGTCGGCGCGACAACGTGTACGAGCAAAATGCGGAAATAGGCTATTGGATCGGGGAAGAATACTGGAACAGGGGCATCATGACGGAAGCATTAAAACTCATGTGCCGTTATGCCTTTGAAATGATGCACCTCAATCGTGTGGAAGCGGAAGTAATTTTTGAAAATTTCTCCTCCCGCAAAGTGTTGGAAAAGTGCGGATTCACGCTGGAAGGCGTGCATCGCAAACGAATTTGCAAAAACGGCATTTACTTCGACAGTTGCACCTATGCGCTTGTAAAGTAGCGTAGATGGTTTACGGATACTCGGTTTCTTGGTATAATCGTTTCGGAATGGAGTAACAATGAAAAAAACGAACGGACAACTGAATTGCGCCTTGCGCTTCCACGTGGACTTATCCCACGGGGAACTTTCCGCCGATGCCGCAAAACAGCAACGGAAGGAGGACATCCGTCGCTTGATGCGTTGTTTGGATTTGTTGGACGAATTCCAAATCCCTGCCGCATGGAGTTTCGAGGAGGAAACGCTAAGTCGCCTTTTGCCGGAGGAGTTTCCGACGGAGTGGCAACGAATTTCCGACCGCGTCAAAAGCGGGGACGAAGCGGATTTGTTTGTCGGTGCGTTTTTGCCTGCACTCAACGAGGAGGAGGGCACTTTGGCATTTCGCTCGGCGGCGGAGTTGCTTTCCGCACGGTTTGGCACGGGGCAGGGCGAAATTTTAAGGACGGACAAATTCGTTTATTCGTGTACGCAAAACGCAGTTTGTAAAAAATTCGGGGTGCGTGCGGTCAGTTTGTTAACAGGCAAGGATCCTTTGGCGGTTACGAGCGTCACTTCGCCCGATTGGTCGGATCGCTATCGTTCGTTTTTTTACGACGACGGCGTCAACGGAAAAACGACGGTACTGCCTTGCATCACGTTGCGCGGGCTAGGGCATCCGCAGTACGTGTTGCACAAATTCGCGCGCTACTCTGCCAAGGCGGAACAAAAAAAGGATCTTTTGATTTTTTTCGATGTGGAAACGGCAGATGCGTTTTCGGGCGGATTCGGCCGTGTCGGCAAAATTCTTTTGGAAAAAACGCTAAAAATTTTGCAAAAAAACGAAGTTCGGTTTTTGCTCCCGAAGGATTACGAGCCGTTCGGAACGGATCGCACGGAAACGGGCAACACCGACGTCGTGCCGCGGCGCGGGTTCGGTTGTTTTGCCGAACGTAAGGAAAACTTGGAGTTATGGAGTCACGTCGAGCGGACGCGGCGAAACCTTGCATTGGCGGATTATCTCAACAATTTACTGGTCGATCGGCTGGATTTTGCGGATAAACGCAGCGACGCCTTGCGCCGCATGGTTGCAGCAATGTCCGTAAACGCACTGTTCGGGGAAGTTTACGGCGGCGTTGCGTATCAAAAAGCATTCCACGAAGCAACGGAAAGCTAACGCATTTCGGCGGATATGCTTGCCGTTGCGGAGGAACGCACCATTCGGGACGAAAAAACCTTTATGGTTGTGCCGAGTCGCTCTATGGAGCGGGAAACGTGCAGCCTTCCGGTGGAATTTTCGGTCGCAAAACCGTTTGGCGGGGTGGAGGACGCCATGCACACGCTTTACACCTCGTATTTCACGGAGGAAAGCGAGCAAACAAAATTCCACCTTTTGCTGAAGGATTTTGCCTCGCAAAAAAAATTCCGTCTGACGGAAACGACGCCGAAAAAGGAAAAACCGAATTTACTTTGTTCGGCAAACAGCATCGAAAACGAATTTATCCGCGTGGTGGCGGATATCAAAAACGATCGCATTTATTTTCAAAACATTTCCAACAATCGCACGGTGGCATATTTACGAAGTCGCATTCTTTGGGGTAGGGAAACCTGCGAAATGGACATTACGGACATCACCAATCAAACGGAAGGGGCGGAAATCCGCATGACGGTGTACGCAAACATTATGCTCAACGAGCACAACGTCGCGCAATTCCGTTACGAATTTCGGCTTATCGAAACGTTGCCGTACTTGTGGTTGGAAACGCATTGCGTCCTTCCGCAAACCAAAGCGGAGTGGTTCCGTCGCAAACGAAAAATCAACGGCAAACCGTTTGATTGTCGGTGGAAAGAGTTTTGCCCGACGGAAATTTTGCCGCAATTTTCCACAACGGAAAAAACAACGGACTTGTTTGTCGAAAGTTGGGGGAATGCGCCCAAACGGACGGTTTTGCGCTACGGCAAGCAAGCGTTCGGTGCCGTCGGGGGGAACGTCAGCGTTGCATTTAGCGACAAATTGCAAGGGCTTTTGGTGGCGGAGGACACGTCCTACCTTGCATCGAGTGCGTTTTGCGGAATGAAAACGGTAAAATCCGGCGAAAACGTTCGCATTTTACTCAATCCGTTCGGTGCGTACCGTGCGGAAAAACGCTGCAAATGGATGCGTCGCGGCGAAACGGCAAAACAAATGTATTGTTCGCAAGCACCGTCGTTCAACGGGGCGACGCTGTCCTATCGGCTGATGTTGGCGCCGTTTTCCGGTCCGTATCCGCCGCAATCCTGTTTAAACGATGCTTTGCAGTTTGCATATGCGCCGTACGTCGTAAAAGGAAAAGAAATTTAGGGGAATATGACCATTGAAAGAGCGGAAACCGAAAAAGGAAAAATTTAATTACAACTTAAGCAATCAGGAACTACTCGAAAAAATGGCGGAACCTCCGAAGGAGGGGGAACGCGAGCAGGAAGTGGACCTCATTACAAGGCGCATTTTAGAGGACAAAAAAAAGAAGAAAAAACTGTTTATTAAACTGTTGTTTATTTTGGTTTTGTGCGGACTCAGTGCCTTTTTAATGTGGGAATTGGGCAAAAGCCTCGGACAGGGGGATGCCGTTTCCTTCCAGCACATGTGGCAAAACATGAACACGCGCTACTTCCTTTTTGCAATCGGAATGCTCGTACTCATGCTGTTGTTCGAAACGCTAAAGTACGTGTTTCTCATTCGCGTGATTCACGGCAAGTTTATGCCGAAAACAAGCCTCAAAGTTATGCTTTTGGGCAAATACTACGATTACATTACGCCGGCATCCACGGGCGGGCAGCCCTTTCAGGTGGTGTACCTTCACAACAAGGGCATTCCGGTGGGCAAAGCAACGGCAGTGCCGTTGGTGCGCTATTTTGTCAGTATGCTGGTTTGGTGCGTGTTCGGCATTGTGTTTATGACCTTTTTTCCGGACATTTTAAAACTATTGCCGGATCAAGGCTTGGCAAAGGTCATTAAAGTCGTCGCATGGGTAAGCGTCGGATGCAATTTGTTGTTGCCGATTGCCATCATCGTGGTTTCGGCTTTCCCGAAAATGGGCAAAAAACCGATTTTGTGGTTTGTCAAAATCGGACACAAACTGCACCTCATCAAAAACTACTACGCCGCGGCATACAAATGCATCAAAGCGGTGGAGGAGTATCGGCAGGCATTAAAAATGCTGTGGGGCAAGTTTTACAACACCGTCATTTTGGTGGTCATTTGCTTGGCGGAAATCGCCAGCACGGCAGTGTTTCCGTACTTTATCGTGGTGGCGATCGGCGGTGTGGAACCTAGCGTGCGGTTGGCAATGGAAATCATGGCACTCAACATCATCGTGCAGTTTGCCACTTGCTTTATTCCGACACCGGGCGGCACGGGCTTTGCGGAAACAACGTTTACCTTTGTGTTTTCCGGCATTCCGCTTGCAACCAACGTGTTGTTTTGGATTGTGTTGCTTTGGCGTGTTTGCACCTACTACATTTACATTGTGGTCGGCATTTTCATCAACATTTACGAAGTCGCAAGGGATTACTGGCGCGCACATCGTGAGCGAAAGCGATGGGAAAAGGAGTCGTAACTTCCAATTTTTAAGGCGGGATTCCCGCCTTTTTTCATGCCTTTTTCCGCACGAAAAAACAGAGTCCGCTGTTCGGACTCTGTTTTACGCTGTTTTCACTCTGTTTCATTTTTTGTGTCGGAACTTCGGTGATTCACACTTTTGGCTTTCCGTTTTTTGCAGGTAAAATCACTTTACCGAAACGTAATTTCCATTTCGTTTCACGGGTTGCAAGCGTTTCCTACGCTTCCTGCGCTGGGGAAGCAAGGGTTGGTGCTTCGCCGCAAATCCGCTCCACAATGCTTTGCGTTGCGTCCTTTTTGTAAAAAGGCAACGCCGCGGTTTGCATGGCTTCCCGCAGGGCAGGATCCTTCACTTTTTCCAGCAGTTTCGGTG
>CAKPPA010000050.1 GCA_934177025.1 uncultured Clostridia bacterium | reverse complement strand
TGTTCGGACCCGTTGCGTCCGGACCGAAGCGTACCCAGTTGGTGTCGCTCGGTGCTGTCGACGTCGAGTAGTTCATAAACGGATTTTCGATTTTCATGAGTTTGTTACTCATTTCCTGCAAGTGCGATGCAACGTAATTGTAGTTTTCCACCGTCGCAAGCGAATAAGCACTTTCCTTGTTGACGGAGTAGTTCGCATGAGAGGAAACTTTTACCAATTGCGTTACGTTCATCACTGTGAGGCGATCCTCCTCACGAACGCGGATTTGTGCCGTTGCGGTAATTTCGTCGCCAATGGCAACTGCTTTAAATTCGTCGCTCGTTTGATTGATGTAAGTGCCGCTCGCCGCAAAGTCGACCGAAATCGTTTTGTGGGTAATAGGGTCCTCCAAAATCAACGTGCGCAGCGAACCGGACTGGTTGCGCGTTTTTGCCACAACTACGCCGTTGACCATGATTTTTGCCATGTCAGGATAGTTTGCCGCAAGCACTTCGCTTACCGTTTGTTGTACGATTTTGTGCGAAGTTACAACGTAGTCCACCGTTTCGCTTTGAGTACCGATGGTCAGTTTTAATTTCAACGTTACTTCGCGATCCTCCGCATCCGGCGTTACGGTTGCATTGCCGTCCGCATCGATTGCGATGTACGGATTTGCATCCACCGACCACGCCATGGTGACCGATGCAAGCGTAGGGTGTTGTTTCGGCAACGTCAAAACGCCGTAAACGTCCCTACCGATTTGGGATTCGACAAACGCCACGATTTTTGCCTTTACTTCCGCAATGTTGTAAGGCGTGTCGAGAATGTCGTTTTCCGTTCCTACGAAGGAAACCGACCACACTTTTTCGCCGGCACTAAAGCTGTGCGTAATTACGCCCAACGTAATGCGTTGATTCAAATGTGCTTTTACTACGCTTGCGTTGGATTTTTGGTTGATTACCAATTTTTTGCCGTCCATATCCGTCAGGAGCAAGCGTTGCGCCGCATCCTCACTTACGGTACCGACAACGGTAAAGAATTGTGCATAGGAGCCGGTTTTTGCCGTGCCGTCCAATGCCGCAACGTTGGCAATGGTGCTTTCCGTTGCTTTTAAACTTTCGTTACCGGACGAAGCAACCGTAACCGTTGCTTGTTTGATTTGCGGGAAATTCGCGATGTAGCTGAATTTACCGACTGCCTTTACTTTGTCGCCAACCTTCACTTTTTCGCCGGAAAGGACAAAGATTTTTCCGTTTGCGCTGTCATGCAGATAGAATCCGTCGGAGGTCGTACCAAACACCACGCCTTCCACCTGAATGTCGTCGTTGTTTTTCGCTTCGGTTAAAACCTTTTCGATGGATTGCGTTTCCATTTTCGGAGCGCAAGCCGCCAAACAGAGGCAGAAACAACACAGAAGCGTTAACAACAAGGCTAGTTTTTTTCTCATATAACCCTCCTTTTTACTGCCAAATCGTGTCGAACAAGGCAGTTAAAATTCCGATTTGTTGGGAAACGCGCTTTTCCAGCGCGAGCTCCCGATTGGTTTCAATCGTGAAAACGACTGAATTTGGAAAAGTCGTACTGCAATAGTTGTTAAAACTGTTTTTCGGTGGGCTGTCGTTGTAAGCAAAACTGCAATCCTCCTGCGGTTTGTAGTTTCGATTGTACTCGTCGACCAAGTCCACCACGAAAAGTGCGCTGGCGGAATTGCCGTAAATCAACGTGTCGCCCAAATTACGGGAGTTCGACGTTGACCAGCTGTGCAGCGATTCGTGTAAATCGACAATGTAGTCCGGCTGAAACGCCGTTACCACTGCCGTTAACGCCGCCGCGATTTTTTCCGTCGGAGTGCCGTTTTCCTTGCCCGGGAAGTTGCGGTTTAAATCCTTGTACGTAACACCGTTGTAAACACCGCCCGTTTTCGAGCCCGGATAGCGCATTTCCAACTGATCCGCCAAAATGTTTGCCTGAGGAATCAATATGATTTCCCCTCGAATGTTTTTGAGTTGCGGCAAGTGGGATACCAGTTTTAAACCGGCTTTCCACCCTGCCAATTCGTCCCCATGAGTGCCACCCATGAGGAACACTTTCGGACCTTGTTTGTCGGTCGTAAACTTGTACACCGAAGTTTCATAAGGAGTTCCCGTCAAAATTTTCCAATCGGAAACCGTAACGATTGCCGGCTTGTCCTCCTCCTTGTCAGGTTTTGGAGGTTGGCAGGCTGTGAACAAACACAGCACCGCCACCAACAACACTACGATTCGACAAAAAGTTCCTTTTCGCTTCATTGTTTATTTCCCCAGCAAAAATTTCAAGGAATTCACAATTTTGGTTGCTTTCGTAAACGTGTAAAGCGGAACGCTTTCGCCTGCCAACGACGTGAACAAACCGTCGTAGTTGCCGCCGTCGTTGTTGTCGGCATTTACTACCATAACCACTTTCGAAACCGGAACGATAACGCGAATGGATGGATCAGAAGTGTCGCCACGGCGATTTTTGCCACCCAAGTGCATTGCTACGATTTGCAATTTGCCTGCTTCCTGCGCTGCTTTAAATTCGTTTGCACGAGCCAATTCCTTCGTTGCGTCCGTACCTGCTGCGCCCAAGCCTTTGCCGGATGCGCCAAGCACCATGAACACTACTGCGCCTTCTTCCACGTCAGCTGCTTTTAAGTCGTTTTTCTCGGTGTAGTCCGCTGCCGTTAAGCCTGCTGCCTTCATCAAGTTGTTTGCTACCGGCAATTCGCCTTGGCCGATCGTCGTCAAGTACACTTTTTTGCCTACTGCAAGGTTTTTCAACGCTGCATCCGAAACGTCCTTGTCGACGTTCGCCGCTGCGCCGCCGTTACCGCCGTTGTCCGGATTTTCTCCGCAACCGACAAAGGTAAACGCCATGACTGCTGCCATCAACACTACCATTACTGTGAGCCAAAATTTTTTCATAGTTACCTCCAATGTTTTGTTTATTTCACTTCGTCGTGTAAGTAGTACCCGACGCCGTTGTCGTAAATATCAACGTAGCTCGGAATGTTTTCCAGTTCGAAGGAACCGGTCGTTTCACCCAAGCGCGTTTTGCCTTCGTCGTTGTAAGCGTTGATAATCGACATAATGGACAGCGTGTGCCGTGCAACGCGTTCCTTAATGTTGACCGGTGCCGCATACAACAAGCCGAGTTCCTCCGCTTTGACGTAGAATTTGTCCTCGCCCGACACAATTAAATCTTCGGTAAATTTACCGCGGATTTTGCCTTGCGATGCATTCGACGTTTCGCAAAGGAATGCGTAAGTGTTTGTAAAGTCGCCCAATTCGCGGTGCGTTAAACCGTGCAGGTTTGCCGGCGAAACTTCCATACGAATCGACACGCCGTCGATCACTTCGCCGTCCGTCGTCGTGCCGGTGTAAAGTTCCATTGCCAGCACCGCACTTGCCGCAAGGTTTTGTGCGTCGTCGTGCGCGACCATAGCGTTAATCGTGATGTACTCCGGAGCGGCTTCGTGCAAGTCCACCACCATGGTGATGTCATTTTGACGAACACATTCCGTTACGGCGTATGCCACACGTTCGGTGTAGGTGCCGTTAATGGAACCCGGGTACGAACGGTTGATGTTTAACACTTCGTTGCCGGAAAGCGGTTGTCCCGAAGGGTTGTGCGTGTACACGTCAGGCTTCGGCCACTGTTGATTGGTGTTCGTGGCGCGGGAGCCGAATTTGAAAGTACGCGTTTTGCCGCTTTTCGTTTGCAAATGATAGTAGAACGGGGACGCTTCCTGCGGTTGCGAATGCGTGTACGCACTACGGTTGGTTTCCGTAACGACGTACAACGTGCCGCGTTTCATTTTTGCGTTTTCCAAAAAGAGCGTTGCCGCTAATTGCCCTGCAGGTTCGTTCGGGTGCGTGCCGCCCAAAACAAGGAGGCTAGGCACTTTTTCCACTTCCGCCTTTGCAATGACAAGGTCATTGTGATCCTTTAACGCTTGTTTTGCGTCCTCATACTTTAAGATTGCGATGTTGACGCGTTCGTTGCGCAACGCATCGACAACTTCCGCTGCCGAAGGACGCGTTTCGAAGGTCAATGCCGGAAGTTTTGCCATTGCCGTGCTTAATTGGGAACTACCCAACACGCCTGCAAGGCGCGCACCGCTTTGGCTTACTTTTTCCAACGAATCGTACTTTTCCGCATCGACGGAACGCACCACGGCTACGGTGTTTTCCTTGCCGTGCATGATGTAAATGTTCGCGTCGCCTACCGTGCCTTCCAACGACGGCGAGTACTTGCTGTATTTTTCGATTTCGTCCGCGCCGTCCGTAAAGAAGTAAGCATTGTAGTTGGAAAAACGATAAAACTGAATGCCCGTGATGATGCCGATGACCAATGCGATCACTAAAATGACGGAGGTCAAAACAATATTTTTATTCTTTTTAAGCCAATCCATTTTTGCCTCCTCCCCTACTTAATCAGGAACAAACGCAACACAAACATAATGAGTGCGAGTGATCCGATGATTTTATCCGTTACTTTTTTTGTCCTGATGACGTTCCAAACTACGAAAACACAAATAACCGCAACGAAAATCAGGTACAACACGTTTAAAATAGCGTAATACGTTTGCATTTACTCGTTTCCTCCTTTGGTTTCGTCATCGCTTTCGAGTGGCTCTGCCGGAGCCGCGCCACCTACTTGGTAAGCATATTTACGCATTTTCGGGCTTTTTTGCACCAGCACTTCCCAAACAACGGCAAACACGATTGCCGGCACCAAGAACATGAGGAACAGCAAGCCTTCGCTGATTTGTTTTGTCCACTGTGCTACGCCGATGGTGTAGAACATGGTGACTACGAAAATAACAAGGATGCTCGTAATCGACGCTTTTGAAATTTTTGCCCAGCCCTTTTCCTCGACGATTTGCGAAGCGAACATTGCCGACATTGCCGTCGGTGGTAAAAATTCGCCCAGTGCCGCCAACAGGGAAAGGCCGCAGGTGACGTAAATGTTATCCGCACTGAGGAACGCCATTACGAAAGGTCCGCCCAAAATCGATGCCGAACCGAATGCGGAAATTCCGCCGAACACCGGCAACGCCAAGCCCATGCTGACGTAACGCCAAATGTCCGAAAGGCTCATTGCGTTGATAACGAAGTAGCCGCGCACACCGTTTAAGGTGATGATTTCCATAAACATGCCGACGCCCATCAACAAGCCCATTGCGGAAAAACTTTTGTACACTCCTTGCATTAACACTTCCACAACGCTATCCGCTTGTTTTTCCTCCGGACGTTTTTTCGAAGGCAACGGATGAATGACGTTGTCGTCCTCGACCGGAGCAGGTGCTTCCACCGCTTTTGCTTCCGCTTTTTTCCAAAACGGTACGCGACGACCGACAAAGAAACAAATGACGGTTGCCGTTACGAACATTGCCGAAATTCCGAAGCTGCCGAACACCAGCGGCCAGAAAATTTCGCCGACGATTAACAACACCAAAACCATAAGCGGAATGCACACCGTCCATTTGAGTTCCTTCAAAACGGAAGTATCCACCACGGATTCGATTTGTTCCTTCGTCAATGCCGTAACGTACTTACGACCGAGTAACAGCACCGTTACGATTGCCAACGGAATCGACAAAATCAACAGCGGAACCGTGAAACCGGTGTACGGAATGTCCACGACGTCGCAAATAACCATTGCCGGAACGTTGATTGGCGGTGCAACCATTCCCAAAATGGAACCGGTTGCGATAATTGCGCCCGTTTTCGCTTTCGGGATGCCCCATTTAATCATGATAGGAGCAACCAACGCACCCGCCGAAATTGCCGAAGCAAGCGACGAACCCGTTACCATGCCCGGGAACATGATGATAAGCATAAAAGATATTAACAGTAACGACGGCACTTTGTAAAAGGCTTTCACCAATGCTGCGCTAATGTACTCCAACGCGCCGCAAGTTTGCATTGCCCCCATAAAGACCATTGCGGTTGTGATGACCAAAATGGTGTCAAAGTAACCGAATGCCCCTTCCACGAAAAACCGCAGGGAAATATCCGTTTGCGAGAAAATCGCGGAAGCAACCGCACCGACGACGGCGGAAACCATTAAGCAGATTCCCGATGGCAATTTCGCCCACAGTAGGAGCGCAATAAAGCTGCCGATCATCAGTACGAAATACAAAAGTTCGATTTGTAGTAACATCCCCTTCCTCCTAAAATTTAGTCTGTTCCGCCGTAGGGATCACGGCGGAACAGATTTTGTCTGTTAAAACGCCAGCGCTTTGCCGTCACGACGAGTGTCTGCGCCACCCGTCATGCTGACCAGTTTGCCACTGTTGTCGTAATTAAACTTGATGCCTTGTACACCGCCGAAGAAGAGGTCGATGTTTTCGTAAGCGGAAACGTAGTAGTTTTTCGCTGCCAAAGCCGCTTTTACTTCATCGCTTGCTTTTTCGATCGAAATCCATTTTCTGTTCGGATCCGGATCGCTGCTGGACACCGCATAGCTGTAAATACGCGCCGCCTCGATGGCTTGTTGCATGTCCATATCGAATTCCACAAGGTTCAACACAACTTGCAGTACCGCTGCCGGAATGCGCATGCTGCCCGGGGAACCCAACGTTGCAAACGGTTCGCCGTCCTTCATCATGATCGTAGGCATGATGTGCGAAACCGGTTGTTTGTAAGGTTTTACGTAGTGCACGCTGCCCGAGGAAACCGAAAAGCTGCTTAATTGGTTGTTCAGGAAGAAACCGCATCCTTTCGGAATGACGCCCGAACCCCAGAAGTGGTTGATGGTTTGCGTTACGGAAACAATGTTGCCTTCCTTATCCGCCACGGAGAAGGACGTTGTGCTCCAATGTTCCTTGTTGTCGTCGTTCGTGTACGACATAACGTTGCTGCTCGACGGTTGGTATTTCCAAGGGTTGCCGTAAGCATCGGACGACGTTTTGACGTACGCCTGATCCTTGTTGTAGCATTCGTCCCAACGAGCCGCCGCATATTCCTTCGACATTAAGCCTTGCAAAGGCACGTTGACAAATTCGCGGTCCGCAATGTACTTCCGTTTGTCGCCGAAGCTCAACTGCATTGCCGTGCCGACTGCGTGCAGGTATTCCGCACTGTTGTGGTCCATTTCACGCAATTTTTGATTGGTGGAATTTTCGAAGTGCGCCAACATGTTTAACGCTTCCATCAAAATGATTCCGCCGGAGGACGGCAAGTCGGCCGTGATGATGTCGTAGCCGTTGTATTGCCCCGTCAAAGGTTGCGTTACTTTCGGATAGTTTGCTACCGCGTAGTCCAAGTCCTCCTGCGTTACCAAACCGCCTTGTGCTTCCATCGCTGCGATGATTGCATCCGCAACCCAGCCTTTGTAGAAGCCGTCGTTCCCTTTTGCCGCAATTTCCTTCAACACTTTTGCGTAATTTTTTTGCACCAGCTTTTCACCGGCAGGCAATGCCTCGATGCCGTCGGTAAATACTTCCAACGGTTCGGAACCCGACTGCAACACGGTGGACAAG
>CAKPPA010000049.1 GCA_934177025.1 uncultured Clostridia bacterium | reverse complement strand
CGGCAACCACGTCCTCGCCCTGTGCGTTCATCAAGTACTCGCCGAACAACTTTTTTTCGCCGTTCGCCGGATTGCGCAAGCCGCGCCCGGCGATGCCGCCAAACCGGTTGCCAAAGGCTGTGTTTTTTTCAATACGTCGGCATCGAATTGCGGATGCAACAACGAATCCAACTGTTTCGGTTCGATGCGCAGTACCGCTTCCTCCTCCGTAATTTTGCCCTCTTTCACGAGGTCGATGGCGACTTGCAACGCCGCAAACGCAGTACGTTTGCCGTTACGCGTTTGCAACATGTAAAGTTTGCCCCTTTCGATGGTAAACTCCATGTCCTGCATGTCGCGATATCTGTTTTCCAAAATTTCGCAAATTTTCAGGAATTGTGCGTACACTTCCGGATTGGTGCTTTCCAATTGACGAATCGGTTGCGGCGTGCGAATGCCGGCAACCACGTCCTCGCCCTGTGCGTTCATCAAGTACTCGCCGAACAACTTTTTTTCGCCGTTCGCCGGATTGCGCGTAAACGCAACGCCCGTACCCGAATCGTCGCCCATGTTGCCGAACACCATCGACTGCACGTTGACTGCCGTACCCCAATCGGACGGAATGTCGTTCATACGGCGATAGTAAATGGCACGCGGATTATCCCACGAGCGGAACACGGCTTTTACCGCTTCCATCAACTGTTCCGTAGGATCCTGCGGGAAGTCCACTCCTTTGCACTTTTTATAAAACGCTTTGAATTTTTTGACGATTTCCTTTAAATCCGCTGCGTCGAGCTCCGTATCCTGCCGAACACCCTTTTTTTCCTTTGCTTCGTCCAAAATCTTTTCGAATTCGCGTTTGTCCAATTCCATAACGACGTCCGAAAACATTTGAATAAACCGACGATAGCTGTCGTAAGCAAACCGCTCATTTGCCGTAAGTTTTGCCAGCCCTTCCACAGTGTTGTCGTTGAGCCCCAAGTTTAAAATCGTGTCCATCATGCCAGGCATCGACGCCCGCGCGCCCGAACGAACGGACACCAACAGCGGATTTTTTTCGTCGCCGAGTTTTTTGCCCAACGTGTTTTCCAGCCAATGCAACGCTTCGAAAATTTGATCAACGATTTCCTGCGTGAGCATTTTACCGTTTTGGTAATAACTGGTGCACGCTTCCGTCGAAACCGTGAATCCCGGAGGCACCGGCAATCCGAGGTTAGTCATCTCCGCCAGATTTGCGCCCTTTCCCCCCAAAAGTTCGCGCATATCGCCGTTTCCTTCCCGAAACAAATAAACAAACTTCATAAAAACCTCCCCTCGCGAGCGGAAAAACCGCCAATAAATCTCGTTTTCCGAACGAGGTCTTATCATTTTGTCTATTCTACCGCAAAAAAATATATTTGGCAAATATATCCTGCAATTGTTAAATTTTACTCAATCAAATTTCCGTTAGTTTTGTGTAAAAAATTGTGCAGCACCGCTTGTTTTCGGAACGCCCGACGAAAATCGAAAACCAACCGACAAAAAATGAACGACAAAACCACAACAGCACGGCAAAAACAGCCAAAACCAAAACAGGACGGCAAAAACAACGGAAAAACGGAACGGCAAAAATTCGGCAATATCCTTACAATGCACCTACCAAAAACAAACAGGAATCGGAAAACAAATCGAAAAACCCCGACGATGTTTTTTCGTCGGGGTTGTGCGTTGCCCTTTTTAAGGGTTGTTTTTTACCGGTACGTTACCGTTTTTTCTGTGTAAAATCGGTTATTCGTTCAAAACCGCTTTTCCGTGCAAAACCGTTTTTTTTCGTTCAAAATCTTTCTTCCGTGAAAAATCGCTTATTCGTTCGGAAACTCTTTTTCGACGTTACGAAAGCTGCGGCGTTACGGCTTTTGGGTTGCGGCGTACCTCGGTTTTTACTCCTTAGTTTTCGACAGCGTGTCAGTTCCGCCTTTCGGATGCTGCTCCAACGCTTTTTTTAAATACTGCCCCGTGTAGCTATCCGCACGTTGTGCAATTTCCTCCGGAGTGCCGCATGCCACCACGTTGCCGCCCTTATCCCCGCCTTCGGGGCCAAGGTCGATAATGTAATCCGCAATGCGAATGACGTCCAAATTGTGTTCGATGACGAGCACGGTGTTTCCGTTTTTCGCCAACCGCTGCAACATGTAAATCAGGCGTTCCACGTCCGCCGGATGCAACCCCGTTGTCGGTTCGTCCAAAATATAAATCGTTTTGCCCGTGGCGCGTTTGGAAAGTTCCGTTGCAAGTTTCACGCGCTGTGCTTCGCCGCCCGAAAGCGTTGTGGCAGGCTGCCCTAATTTGATGTAGCCTAAGCCGACGTCGTACAACGTTTGGATTTTTCCGCGAATGGACGGAATGTTTTCAAAGAAATGCAACGCTTCCTCCACCGTCATTTCCAGCACGTCGGAAATGGATTTTCCTTTAAACTTGACTTCCAGCGTTTCGCGGTTGTAGCGTTTGCCGTGGCACACTTCGCAAGGGACGTAAACGTCCGGCAAAAAGTTCATTTCGATTTTTAAAATGCCGTCGCCGCTACAGTTTTCGCACCGCCCGCCTTTGACGTTGAAACTAAACCGCCCTGCTTTGTAACCGCGTTCCTTTGCGTCGGACGTGTTGGCGAACAATTCGCGAATTTGCGTAAACACCCCCGTGTAGGTCGCCGGATTCGAACGCGGCGTGCGCCCGATCGGGCTTTGGTCGATGGCAATGACTTTATCCAACGCCTCGGCACCGCAAATTTCCTCCACACAGGTTTTGACGTGCCGTGCGCCGTTTAGTTTTTCCGCTAAAGTCGGCAGTAAAATTTCGTTCACTAGGCTACTTTTGCCGCTGCCCGACACGCCCGTTACCACCGTGATGACGCCCAAAGGAATGCTTACGTCGATGTGTTTTAAATTGTTTTGGTACGCACCCCGTACCAGCAGGCGTTTTTCGGTGATTTTGCGCCGCTCCGACGGCGTTACGATTTCGCGCTTGCCGGCAAGGAATTGCCCCGTAATCGATTCGGGGCAGGCAATGATGTCCGCCACACTGCCCGTTGCCACCAGCTTGCCGCCGTGCACCCCTGCCCCGGGGCCGATGTCGATAATGTGATCCGCCGCGCGAATGGTATCCTCGTCATGCTCCACCACAATCAACGTGTTGCCGAGGTCGCGCAGGTGCTTTAGGGTTTCGATTAATTTGTCGTTATCCCGCTGATGCAAACCGATGCTCGGTTCGTCGAGGATGTACAGCACGCCCATAAGTCCGCTGCCGATTTGCGTTGCCAACCGAATCCGTTGCGCTTCGCCGCCCGAAAGCGTGCCGGAACTCCTGCCGAGCGTTAAATACCCCAGCCCGACGTCCGTCAAAAACTTGAGGCGTGCATTAATTTCCTTCAACACCAATTCCGCAATTTTGCGTTGCGTTTCGCTGAGCTCCAACCGACGGAAAAACAACACGAGGTCGTCGACGGAAAGTTGACAAAGTTCGTAAATGTTTTTTCCGCCTACTTTGACGGCAAGTGCTTCCTTTTTCAGGCGTTTGCCTTCGCACAACGGACAAGGCTTGATTGTGGTATATTTTTCGTACTCGGTGCGCACGAAATCGCTGGTCGATTCGCGATACCGCCGTGTAAACATCGGCAAAAGCCCTTCCCATTCCTTTTGATAACTGCCGCTGAAACTCCGCGTGTTGTAGGACATTTCAATCGCTTCGCCGTCGCTGCCGTACAACAAAACGTGATAAATTTTTTTCGGGAGTTGATTGACGGGCGTGTCCGTCGAAAATCCGTAATGTTTTGCCAACGCCTCGAAATACGAGCGCATCATGCTGCCGGCGTCCATGCTGAACCCGAGGAGCCGCACCGCTCCTTCGTTGAGGCTTTTGGTTTTGTCCGGAATAATCAAGTCCTCGTCCATTTCCGTTTTAAACCCTAAGCCGTGGCATTCCGGACAGGCACCGAACGGGCTGTTGAAACTAAACAGCCGCGGCTCCAATTCCTCAATGGTGACGCCGCAATCCGGACAGGTGAATTTTTCGGAAAACAACGTTTCCGTTCCTTCGCAATCCACCGTGACCAAACCTTCCGCCAATTTTAACGCCGTTTCCACACTGTCAAACAGCCGTTTTTGCATATCCGCCCGCACGACGAGCCGATCCACCACCACGCTGACGGAATGTTTGCGGTTTTTGTCCAATTTAATTTCCTCCTCCAACTCGTACACGTTTCCGTCCACTTTGACGCGCGCGAAACCGCTTTTCGCGTACTGTTGAAAAAGTTTTTGAAATTCGCCTTTGCGGCCGCGCACGACCGGCGCAAGGATCATAATGCGCTTGCCGTCGCCCAATCCCATCACTTTGTCGCAAATTTGATCCACCGTTTGCCGCGAAATTTCCTTGCCGCACCGGTAGCAAAACGGCGTGCCGATCCTTGCAAACAACAGTCGCAAGTAATCGTAAATTTCCGTTACCGTACCCACCGTGGAGCGAGGGTTGGAGGAAGTTGTTTTTTGATCGATGGAAATCGCCGGCGACAAGCCCTCGATGTACTCCACGTCCGGCTTGTCCATTTGCCCCAAAAATTGCCGTGCATAGGCGGACAAACTTTCCACGTACCGCCGCTGCCCTTCGGCAAAAATCGTGTCGAATGCCAAACTGGATTTTCCGCTGCCCGACAAGCCCGTAAACACCACGAGTTTATCCCGCGGGACGGAAACGTCGATGCCTTTCAGATTGTTTACTTTTGCGTTTTTTACAAAAATATCTTCTCTCATACTTTCCTTTTTTCGTTACGACCGATTCAACTTTTTTTGCAATGACGCAATTTGCTCCCGAAGTAAAATTGCCTTTTCAAAATCCAAATCGTTGGCGGCACGTTTCATTTGCGCTTTTAACCGCTCGATTTCCTTCGGGATTTGTTGCTTACTGAGTTTGGTATCCTTTTTGGTGATTTCCAAACTGTTTTCCACGTTGTGCCGAATCGTTGTCGGCGTAATGCCGTGTGTTACGTTGTACTCGTTTTGAATTTCGCGGCGGCGGTTGGTTTCGTCAATCGCTTTTTTCATGCTTTGCGTCAGGACGTCGGCATACATCACAACGTGCCCGTCCACGTTTCGCGCGGCACGCCCAATGGTTTGAATCAGCGACGACTCGCTACGCAAAAAGCCTTCCTTGTCCGCATCCAAAATCGCAACCAACTGCACGTCCGGAATATCCAGCCCTTCCCGCAATAGATTGATGCCCACCAAAACGTCGAACTCGCCTTTTTTTAAACCCGCAACGATTTCGATGCGCTCCATTGTTTCGACGTCGCTGTGCATGTAGCGCACTTTGATGCCGTGATCCGTTAAATAATTCGTCAACATTTCCGCCATGCGTTTGGTTAACGTCGTCACTAACACGCGTCCGTTGTTTTGCACCGTGCGGTGAATTTCCGAAATCAGGTCGTCGATTTGCCCATCGATCGGGCGTACTTCCACGTGCGGATCGAGTAGTCCCGTCGGACGAATGACCTGCTCCACCACCTGACCGGCTTCCTTCATTTCGTACTCCGCCGGCGTTGCGGACACGCACACCATTTGCCCGACACGCGCGTCGAATTCCTCAAACTGCAACGGGCGATTGTCGAACGCACTTTTTAAACGAAAGCCGTAGTCCACCAAATTTGTTTTTCGCGCACGATCGCCCCGATACATGGCGCGAATTTGCGGAATCGTCATGTGACTTTCGTCAATGAAGGTAATAAAATCCTCCGGAAAATAGTCCAACAGCGTAAACGGCGGTTGCCCCGCGCTTCGCCCGTCGAAGTAGCGGGAGTAATTTTCGATGCCGCTGCAAAAGCCCATTTCCCGCATCATTTCCATATCGTAATTCACACGCTGCGTCAACCGCTGCGCTTCCAAAAACTTCCCTTTTCTTTCCAATTCCGCCGCTTCGATTTTTAAATCCCGCTCGATGAATTCCAGCGATTTTTCCATCGTGAGGCCTTCCACCACGTAGTGGCTTGCCGGAAACACAATGCAATGCAACAGCGTGGAAATGCGCTTGCCCGAAATCGCCTCCATTTCGCTAATGCGCTCGATTTCGTCCCCCCAAAACTCCACGCGAACGGCAATTTCCGAACTGCCGGCAGGAAACACCTCCAACACGTCGCCCCGCACGCGAAAGGTGCCGCGCTTAAAATCCATGTCGTTGCGCTGATACTGAATGTCAATGAGTTTTTTAATGACTTCGTCGCGCGAAATTTTTTGCCCCGGTCGAATGGACAAACTCATTTTGTAGTATTCGCCCGGTGCGCCTAACCCGTAAATGCAGGACACGGATGCAACCACAATGGTGTCCCGCCGCTCGAACAACGAACAAGTGGCGGAATGCCGCAACTTGTCGATTTCATCGTTGATGGTCAGTTCCTTTTCGATGTACAAATCCCGCTGGGGAATGTAACTTTCGGGCATGTAGTAATCGTAGTAGCTAACGAAAAATTCCACGCGGTTGTGCGGAAAAAATTCGCGAAATTCGTTGCACAACTGCGCCGCCAGCGTTTTGTTGTGTGAAATAATCAGCGCAGGACGGTTTAATTTTGCAATGACGTTTGCCATCGTAAACGTTTTGCCGCTGCCCGTTACGCCCTTCAAAACCTGTGTTCGCAATCCGTCCCGAAGCCCGTCAACCAGCTGATCGATCGCTTGCGGCTGATCGCCCGTAGGCTGATATTTCGAAACCAATTCAAATTTTTCATTCATAGCCGTATGATACTCCAAATCAAAGCGACGGTCAAATTTTTCAAACAAATATTCGAAAGTTTTCCCCTCTTTTGCAAAATTAAACCCATCGTGTTTTCGGCATTTTCCCCCAAAAAACCACAAAAAAGGGATACGTTCGGCGTACCCCTTTTGACTTTTTGCCTTGCTCCGGAAGCCTTTACCGCACGGCTTCCTTAACGCTACGAAACGCCGAACTACAACTTTCGCCTTTCGCTTCGTTCCCCGTTTGGCAACGGGGTTGGCTGCGGCTCGGTTTCACGTTTTTGCCTTAATCCCTTCGATTGAGGTCGTAAATCATTTTTAAGCCGTACAGCGACAACGGACGGTCGATTACGTCGATGTCCGTTTCGTCCGCCACGAGTTCGCTGAGCCCGCCCGTAGCAATGACTTTAATGTTTTCGTCGCCCATTTCCGCCTTCATTTGCCGCAAAATGTGATTCACTTGCCCCACAAGCCCGTAAATGACGCCCGCCTGCAAATTGGCTACCGTAGTGCGACAAATCACCGTTTTCGGCTTTTGAAATTCGATGCGGGGTAGTTTTGCCGTTTGCGACGTAAACACTTCCAAACTGCTTTTTACCCCCGGCAAAATGCAGCCGCCCAAAAACTCGTTGTTGGCACTGATGGCGTTAAACGTGGTTGCCGTGCCGAAATCCACCACGATGAGCGGCGGTTTGTACTTTTTTGCGGCGGCAACGGACGTAACGATGCGATCCGAGCCGAGTTCCCGCGGGTTGTCGTACTTTAAATTCAGTCCCGTTTTTACCCCCGGCGAAATGACAATCGGCGTCGTTTGCGTGTAGTAGTTGAGCATGTGCTCAATGGTGTAGTTCAGTTGCGGAATGACGGACGACATAATGC
>CAKPPA010000048.1 GCA_934177025.1 uncultured Clostridia bacterium | reverse complement strand
CTATAATCTTCGCCGCCGTTTAACATCATTTCGTAAAAATCGGCGCGATACAACATACCGACGACTTCCCCGTTTTCCTGAAACACAGGGATACGCGAATAGTTGTAATCTTCGAAAATTGCTTTTACTTCCCCTAGCGAAGTGCCTGCCGTAACGCTTACCATTTGCTCGGCTTTCGTCATAATGGAAGCAACGCGCGTTTCGTCGTATCTTATCGTGTTTTGAATAATGTCGTGCTCCGTTTCATTCAAAACGCCTTCGTTTTTAATTTCCGTCACGATAATTTGGAACTCCTCTTCCGTCATGGAAGGGCGTTTTTTGTCCAACCGGAAAATTTTGTTTAACAACTTTTTCCAACCGTCAAACAGAAAATTGAAAGGTGCGAACAAAATCATAAAAATTTGAAGCGGCAAAGAGAAAAGCATTGCAAATTCTTCCGGACGCTCCTTCGCAACGGACTTCGGGGAAATTTCCCCGAAAATTAAAACTGCGATTGTCATAACAATGGTGGAAAGCGTTACGCCGAGATCCCCAAAATAAAACGTAAATACCAGCGTTGCCAAAGATGCCGCCGCAATGTTGACGATGTTGTTACCGATTAACAACGTTGACAGCACTTTGCTGTAATTTTCGCTTAATTTCAAAACACGCTTTGCGGACTTTTTGTTTTGTGCAAAACGCTTCATTCGAACCTGCGAAAAACTCGTATAAGCGGTTTCCGTCGCCGAAAAAAACGCGGAAAACACAAGCAAAATTCCTAACACGATTATCAGCACGATTGCTGATCCTTGATTCATAATTAACCTCCGAATTTTTTATCCTGATACTTTTTTCTGCATACTTTTGCCTGCGTTAACGCCGCAAAAAAGCAAAAAAGCACAGACCTTTTCCCGCACGGGAAGGACTGCACTTCCAAAATATCATAGATTCGGAATTCGGTTGGGCGGCGTCGCTACAACTACCGTCGTCCATAAAATTTCGTTACCTCCTTTTTTTAAATCATAGCAAAAACTCAGATAATTGTCAATTTTTCCATAAAAATTTTTTTAAAATGCCCTATGTTAAAATAAAACGTTTGCTATAGTGCCGAAACGACAGCACGCAAAAAGGGAACGTACCGTTTTAAAACGTACTTTTTTTGACAATCACCGAAAAAGCGGCACGAGGAATCACTGTAATACCAAAACAATCCGGAGAAAAACATTGTTAAAAATAGAGTAATTTAACGGAAAGGAAAATCGACGTAGCACCAAAAATCGGTGTAGTCCATAAAAAACAATCAGAAGAAAAGAAAAAAGGATATTGAAGTTTTCAATATCCTTTTCGTTGCATTTTCCTTGTTGTGTTTTAAACTTTGTGCCTTGTAGGTTAAACGTTGGTAATTAACGTTAACTGTCCTTTTTTGATTCCGACGTTGCCGTACACGACGTTGCCCGTCACTGTGTTGTCCGACTCGCTTTGCGTATCTGCCGTGCCGACGCTGCCGATGTTGGACACGATTTCACGAAACGCCTTGCCGATAATGTCGTTCACTTCGTCCTTCGTTAAGTTTTGCCCCGACGCTTCCATCACCACGTTCCACAAAATTTCGCTCATTGCCGCACTTTGCCCGTTGACGGAAATACTTTCCGAAACCGAAGAAATCAGCCCTTTGTCGTTTGCGGAAATTTTGTTGATGCTGACAAAATACAATTTTTCAGGCATGGTAAAGAACGGAATCGAAACGTCGTTTGCAACGAGTTCCTTCACGTTGACGGACAAAACGGTGCGTAGCACAAAACCATCCGCCGCTTCCTGAATGGAAATTTCCTTGACTTCCGCTTTCAGCTTTTGCAAAAACTGCAAGTCCGATGTTTCCGCCGCATTGGTCGCTGCGGTTGCCATTTCGGAAAAGACGTAGGCAAGTTCGCGATCCTTCATAGTTAAAAGCATTTGCTTACCAAACTTTGCCGGTTTTAACAGTTCGAGATAATCCGGCTTGCCGTTTGTTTCGCCCAAAACGCCGCCGAACACGTCGTCCGCCGAGGAAGCGTCCTCCGGAGTGTACTCGTTTTCTACAACCTTTTCGTTCGGGGACTGCAAACCGGAGAGCGTTGTCAGTAAATCGAACAGTTTCGTGTCCCCCAGTCCGAGTTCGTTTAAATTTTTGCCGTTAATGACAATCGATTCCGCAATGCCTAACTGTGAAGGCGTTAAGTTCCCCACTACGAGTACCGCCCCTACCACCAGCACAACGAGAACGATAAGTAGCGTAAGGAATTTCCCCAAACATCCTTTTTTTGCGTATGCCGCCATGTTACTCCTTTTCGACGAAACGTGCCTGCGCCAAAATCAACGTTCCGTCCGTTTCGTAATTCCCGTGACACTCCTCCGCATCGGTGCGAATGAGGCAACTTTCCATCGGGCGCAATTCGTACGTTTTTCCGCAAACGGTAAGGCGTGCCGCCGAATGATAAGAGTAAAACAAAAGTAAAGCAGTGCCTTTTGCCGAATGCCATTCCCCTGTTTTTTGCAACGGAAGGATTTCGCCAACCCCTTCGCCGCGTTTTGTCATGACGTTAAAATCCGTTACTTTGCCGCAACTGTGCGTTTGCTGCCAACCGCCGAACGAATGCGACGTAAACGGTGGCAACGAAATCTTTTCCCCGCCGTCGTGCGAAAGCGTTAACGTGCCGTTGAGCGACATAATGACGCGGGCGTAGTTTGCTAACGGCGTAAAATCCGACTCCTCGAGTTCCACCGTGGCGGAAGAAAACCGCACGTCAAAATTGCGCTCCGCATACGATGCCGTTGCCGGATACAAAAACAATTCGGTTGTTTTGCCGCCCGACCATTCGCTGACTTTGTAGTCGGTTGGCTTTAAATGGCGTACTTCCACTACCAATTCTCCTTCGGCGATTTTTCCCCTAATTTGGTTAAAATCATTTTCGGTTCCGCATAATTTTCGCCAAAGGTTTCCACCGTCATGCTTTTAATTTTTTGTTCCTCGATCGGGCAATCGTAGCCGAAAATCGTTTGCACGGAAGCGATTTCGTCCAACACCGATTCGCCTTCGATGAGTTTGCCGAATGCGGCGTAGCTGCCGTCCAAATGCGGCGCATCGCGGTGCATGATGAAAAACTGACTGCAAGCACTGTTCATAATCGACGTCCTTGCCATGGAAAGCACACCGCGCGTGTGCTTTAAGTCGTTTTTTACACCGTTAAGTTCAAATTCGCCGCGAATGGAATAGTAGCGCGAAAAATCCTTGTCGCCGACGCCCGCTCCGCCTTGAATCATGAAGCCTTTGATGACGCGATGAAAAATCGTGCCGTCGTAAGCGTTGTTACGAATGAGATAAATAAAATTGTTTACCGTGTTCGGTGCGATTTTCGGGTACAATTCCAACTTCATCACACCGCCGTTTTCCATTTCGATGGTTACAATCGGGTTTTGTTTCATGTTGACTCCTTTGACTCCTTGCCGTACGTTACGTTATGTTTTTTCGTTCCGCTTTGTGCTTGCCGCCGGTTTCGTTTTTTCGGCGTTTTGCCGCTTCACTTGTTTTCTGCTTTTTGTTTTTTGTTTTCGTTTTCGACGTTTTACGAATTTACCTTTTGCGCCTTATGCGTCGAAAGCGTCCCTATCCTTTAACTGCTGCTTTACGCGCTTGCCCGTAGGGGTTTTTGCCAGTCCGCCGAGCGAAGTTTCCCGTAATTCCGGCGAAATGCTCCTGCCGACTTTACGCATTGCGTCCACCACTTCGTCGAACGGGACGAAGGATTGAATGCCTGCCAAGGCAAGGTCGGCGCATAACATTGCGTTTCCCGCACCGCTTGCATTCCGTTTGATGCACGGACATTCCACCAAGCCGGCGATCGGATCGCACACCAATCCCATTACGTTTTTGAGTGCCATTGCCGCTGCGTGGAACACCTGCTCCGGCGTGCCGCCCAAAAGCTGCACTACCGCACCTGCCGCCATTGCCGCCGCGGAACCGCATTCCGCCTGACAGCCGCCTTCTGCACCGGAAAGCGTGGCGTTGACTTCGATTAGCTGACCGATGCCGCCTGCCGTTAAAAGTGCGTCCGTAATGCGACGTTCGTCCGTAATGCCGAATTTTTCCACCGTGAGGATAAGTGCCCCCGGGAGAATCCCCGCGCTACCTGCCGTAGGTGCGGCGGCGACCAAACCCATGGACGCATTGACTTCCGACGTGGACAGCGCATACGCTACCCCCGTCAAAAAATCCGTACCGCAAACGGAGTTACCCTTGGAAAGATACTCGTACAATTTTTTTGCATTGCCGCCGCTCAGTCCGCTGACGGACGGAACGACTTTCGTGAGCGTGTGGTGCGCGGATTCGCACATCGTGCGGTAGTACTCCGTTAAGGACGTGCGTACTTCCTCCGCCGATTCGCTGCCTTGCAATTCCAACTCCGCTTCCAACACGATTTCCGCAACGCTTTTATTTTCCGCTTGACACTGCGAAATGATTTCCGCCGCTGTTTTGTACATACCTTCCTCCACTAAATTTTATCGATTGCTTCGATTTCGCTGATATACGGTTGTTGACGGAACCATTCGAGTACGTCCGGCTCCATTAACGTATCCGTTTCGATGATGGTCGTTGCGGTTTTTCCGCGGCCTTCACGGAAGTTTTTTAATGTGACAATGTTGATTTGCCGCTGCTCCAAAAGTGCCGTGATTCTGCTGATGACGCCCACCCTGTCGAGATGGCGAATGACTACGGTAGGATAATCGCCCGAAACTTGGCAATCGATGCCGTTGATTTGCGTGATTTCGATGTTGCCGCCGCCGATGCTGCTGCCCATCATTTCCGTAACGCTGCCGTCCGAACGCGTGACTTCGATTTTGACCGTGTTCGGGTGAACGTCCTTAAACTCCTCCTCCGCAAAGGCAAAATCCAGCCCGCGCTGTTTTGCAATGCGATAGGCGGATTTCATGCGCTCGTCCTTGGCGGAAATGTTCATTACACCCGCTAGGAGTGCCTTGTCCGTACCGTGCCCTTTGCCTGTTTGCGCAAAGGAGCCGTGTAACGTAAACACAACTTTTTTAACGTCGCCGCGTGCCAGCACGTATGCCACGTGCCCTAATTTTTCCGCACCTGCGGTGTGGGAACTGCTCGGGCCTATCATAATCGGGCCTAAAATATTGAAAATACTTTTGATCATATCCGCTCCGTTTTGTTTTCGTTTTCATTCTACTCAATTTCCCTAGTAAAGTCAATAAATGCCGAAAGATTTTTTTGTTTTCGTTCCCCCTGAAAGCGGAACGAAAATTAGCCGAAAAACCTTTAAAAACCTTTCCTTCCGCTTTGCCGTGCGGCGTGCCGAAAACAGGATTTTTAGCGAACACCGCACCGAAACGCCTTGCGAAAAACCGCACATTTTTGCGTTTTTGTCGGCTTGGTTCCTTGCGAAAAATATGCTGTCGCGATTTCCGCCCGCCCTATTGACTTTTCCGAACCGTTGCCCTACAATGAGAAAAAAAACGGAAGGGACAAAGTACTATGCTGAATGAAAAACAATTAAAAAACTATGCCGACCTTGTAATTAAAATCGGCATTAACCTGCAAAAAAATCAAGACCTTACCATCTCCTCCCCGATCGACTGCGCAACCGTTGCGCGCGCACTGGCGAAATCCGCCTACGAAAACGGGGCTTACCGCGTAAACATTTTGTACAGCGACGAAGTGTTTAATCGCATTAAAATCGACCTTGCTTCGAAGGAGTCGTTGGCCGACATTCCGCAATGGACGATTGATTCGCGCAACAGCATTTTGGAAACGAAAGGCGCACACGTTTCTATTTCGGCGGGTGACCCCGAAAACTTTAAGGGCGCGGACAAGGAAAAAATGCGCGTGAACATGATGGCAGGTCAAAAAGCGGGCAAACGCTACTTCGATGCGGTGACGGCAAACGGCATTCGTTGGTGCGTCGTTTCCATGCCGACACCGAAATGGGCAAAAAAAGTGTTTCCGCAGTTGCCGGAAGCCGAAGCCATCGACGCGTTGTGGCAAGCAATTGCAAAATCCATGCGACTCGATGCGGACGATCCTGTGGCGGAATGGAATCGGCACAACGACGTGTTGAAACGCCGTGCACAAATTTTGAACGCGAAAAACTTTGAATACTTGCACTACACCAATTCGTTGGGAACCGACCTGAAAGTCGGGCTTGCCGAGGATCACGTGTGGACGGGCGGCTGCGAAGTTGCGCAGGACGGCGTGGAATTTACCGCAAACCTCCCGACGGAGGAAATTTTTACCGCACCGCACAAGGACAAGGTGGAAGGCATTGTGTATAGCGCACTGCCGTTGGTGCATGCGGGGAACATTATCGATCACTTTTCGCTGACGTTCCGTGAAGGCAGAGTGGTGGATTTTCAAGCGGAAAAAGGCTACGAAACGTTGAAAAACCTGATTGAAACGGACGAAGGCGCACATCGCCTCGGCGAAGCAGCATTGATTGGGAAAAATACGCCGATTAATCAAATGGGAATTTTGTTTTACAACACGCTTTTCGACGAAAACGCAAGTTGCCATTTGGCATTGGGCGAAGCGTACCCGTCGACCGTGAAAAACGGCGAAAAAATGACGGAGGAAGAACGCCTTGCCAAAGGGTTAAACACCTCGTTGCAACACGTTGATTTTATGGTAGGTACGCCTGACTTAAAAATTGACGGAATCGGTTACGACGGCAGTGTTACCCCGTTGTTTGAAGACGGCGAATGGATTTTTTAATCTCGGCGTTTGAAAACTTTTGCGCGGATGAATGAAATTTTCGTGCCTCCCCTTTGACGAAAACGGCACAAGGAAAAACCTTTCCTTACCCTAAAAGGGTTATGAGGCATATGTCACTTGCGTTCGGGAAACCCGAACCCACAAAAAACGATTTTTGTTTTAGGCAGTTGCACAAGCGACTGCCTTTTCCTTTCCCGAAAAAGGGAACCACACCCACAAAAACAAAAATCAACAAAAAAACGTCGACTCCCCGACGTTTTAAAAATTGTTTTCCTTTCGTTTTTATGCATGACGGCCTTTAAATACCAATGGCCTACGACAAATTTTTCCGTTGCCGTTACAGGTTTACTCCCCCGCTGTTTCGCTTGGCGAACCGCCCTCCACTTCGGCAATTTCCGTTAATTTATGTCCGACAAGATCCGTCGACACCAAATAAAAATCAATGCCGGAACGGCGCACTTTTAAATCCGCACGGCAGTCCTTGCCGTGTAAATGCCCGTACACTACGGTTTTGACGTCGTAGCGAATGAGAAGTTCGGTAAAAAGAGAATCCTCCCGACGCACGTTGAACGGCGGAAAGTGCATCATGCAAATGACGCAATCGCCCTCCTTGCGACATTCGCTCATTGCCTGCAAGGATAGTTTTAGCCGTTGCGCTTCCCTACGGTAAATTTTGTCGTCCTTTTCGCCCAACACGGGGTCGGGGCAAGTCCACCCGCGACTGCCGCACAACAACACGTTGCCAAACCGCAAACAATCGTTTTGCACGGCATAAAACCCTTCCGGAAGGAGCCGCCGCACCTGACCGATGGTGTTCCACCAATAGTCGTGATTTCCGCGGAGTAGCACCTTTTTCCCTTTTAAGTCCT